>JACCYD010000972.1 GCA_013696695.1 Deltaproteobacteria bacterium
CTGCGCGACTGGTCGACGTCGCCCCGACGATCGCGGCGCTGCTCGGTATCCCCGCTCCCGGCCATGGCCACGGGCGCGCGCTCGTCGAGCTGTTGCGTCTCGACCGCCCGGCGATCGACGCGCGCATCGCCGCCGATGCCGAGCGCCTCGCCATCGCTCGCGACGTGCCGGTCGATCCCTCGGGACCGAACGCGCTGCACCTCGCGATCGTCGGCGCCACGTTGCTCCTCGCGATCCTGCTCGCGGTCCTGCTGCGTCCGGCGATCCAGATTCCACTCACCGCCTGGGTCGGCGCCATCGCGTGGGTGTACTTGCTGATCGTGATGGTGGCCGCGTGTCGAGGTAACCTGTCGCCGTCGGAGGTGCCTGCGTTGTGGCGACTCCAGCGCATCCTCGCTGTGTGTGGGGCGGGTGGCATCGCGATGCAAGTCGTGGCGAGCTGGCACATCGTGCGCCGTCGCCGCGCTCGACTCGCCACGGCGAATGGCATCGCGCTCGTCGGGCTGGTCGTCGCGCTGGTGCCGCTGTTTGCGATCCGTAGCTGGTTTGTACTACCGCACATCGAGGTGCCCGAGCCCGAGTGGCTCGTCGCGATTCCTGCGGTCGAGCTCGCCGCGGCGGTGACGTGTGTCGCGATCGCGGCGCATCTGGCGTTCGAGCTGGCCGTGTCCTTGCGTGGTAGGCAAGAGCATGGCGTCGCGCGATGACCTCCAGCGCTTCCACTCGAACCGTCAGGACGAGATCGACGCCGCGATCCAGTACCGCGCGATGGCCGAGGCCGAGCTCGACGACGGCATCTCGCGCGTGTATCGCGAGCTCGCCGATGTCGAGGACAGGCACGCCACGTTCTGGGAGAAGCAGCTCGAAGCGAACGGCGTCGACCCCGGCCCGCGAACGCCGAGCTGGCGCGCGCGAACGCTGACCTGGCTCGCACGCCGGTTCGGCGCGCGCGTCATCCTTGCCACCGTCGCGTCGCGCGAAGACGCGGGGCGCGACGACTACGCGCGGCAGAGCGAGTCGAAGCACACGCGGATGGCGGCGCAGGAGAGATCACACGCGCGCGTCCTCAAGGTCATGCTGCGCCGGACCGAAGGCGCCTCCGGTAGCACGCTCGCGCGGGTCGAAGGTCGCCATCGCAACGTCGGTGCGAACGCACTGCGCGCCGCGGTGCTCGGAGCGAACGACGGCCTGTGCTCGAACCTCGCGCTGGTGATGGGCGTCGCCGGCGCGACGGCGAGCGCCCATGCGATCCTGATCGCCGGGCTCGCGGGCCTGCTCGCCGGTGCATTCTCGATGGCGCTCGGCGAGTGGATCTCGGTGACCAGCTCGCGCGAGCTCGCCGAACGCGAGCTCCAGGTGGAGCGCGACGAGCTCGAGGCGACGCCCGAGGAAGAGCGCGAGGAGCTGCAGCTGATCTACGAGGCCAAGGGCATTCCATCGGAAGAGGCCAAGCAGCTGTCGACCAGCTTGCTCGCCGATCCCGCGACCGCGCTCGACGTGCTCGCCCGCGAGGAGCTCGGCATCGATCCCGACGAGCTCGGCGGCTCGCCGTGGACCGCGGCGCTGACCTCGTTCGTGTTGTTCGCGATCGGCGCGACGTTTCCCGTGCTCCCGTTCGTGGTCTCGAGCGGCACCGGCGCGTTGGTCGCCAGCATCGTGGTGTCGGGGGGCGCGCTGTTCCTGGTGGGTGCGGCGATCACGCTGTTCACGGGCCGGCCGGTGTGGCGATCTGGCGGGCGCCAGCTGGTGCTCGGCCTCGCTGCTGCGGGCCTGACCTTCGGGGTCGGTAGTCTGCTCGGCGTGGTGATCGAGTAGCGCATCGAGCTCCTGGGTTGCATCCCTGGGTAGACGAGCCGGGTAGACGCCGACCCCAGGACGCAGGCGATCTGTGCGAGATCGCTGGATCGGATCGCCGGCACGACGCCTGCTGTATCCCGGAGAAACGAAAAGGGACACCACCCCATGCCTCCGTCCAAGAAGTCTCGCCCCGAAGATCAGCAGCCCGAACAGCTCCAGACGATCGATCTGAACGCCCTCGCAAACGTCGCGGGAGGTGCCGCCCGCGCCTCGAGCGGCGGCGACAACACCGAGGTCATGGCCGCCCTGACCAGCGTGCTCGACTCGCTGCAGTCGCTCGGCAACCAGCGCCAGCAAGGCATGGATCCGATGTCGATGATGATGATGATGATGATGATGGGTGGCGGCGGCAGAGGTCCAGCGCCGGTTGCGGCTGCACCCGCGGGAACGATCGGCGGCTACGGCGGCTACACGATCGACGGCGTGTATTACCCGTTCAAGTGATCGCGCATCGCAAGCGACGAACACGCACACCTGCCGAACCAGGCGTGTGATTCATGGTCACAACGCGACTTCACGATCAGGGGTGGGACACCTAAAGATCTCGCGGGTTAGGGCACTGGCACGGAGGATGCTGCATGATTGGGTCATGCGAATCCTCACCATCCTGTTCGCCGGCGTTCTCGGGACCGGTTGCTATGCAACTACGTCGGGAGGCTATGGAGGCACCGTCACCGCGACCACCATCGCGCCTGACCTGGTCTACGTCAGCCCTGGCGTGCAAGTGATCGCCGACTACGACGAGCCCGTCTTCTACGCGGACGGCTACTACTGGCGCGAAACGGGCGGCACCTGGTACCGCTCGAGCAACCACACACACGGTTGGTCGTATTACGCGCCGCCCCGCGCGATCATCGGCATCCGCGATCGTCACGTCTATCGCAACTATCGCCCGGCTGGTTACACGCCGCGCCGCGATCGGGCGTATCAGCCCCGTGACCGGGCGTATCAGCCCCGTGACAACCGCTCGTATCAGCCACGTGACAACAACCGCGGTGCGTATCAGCCCGAGAATCGCGGCGCGTATCAGCCCCGTGACAACAATCGCGGTGCGTATCAGCCCGAGAATCGCCGCGACGACCGTAAGGACCGCCGAGACGAGCGCAAGGAAGACCGCAAGGACCGCAAGGAAGACCGCAAGGAAGACCGCAAGGATCGCCGCTAGTCGCGCGAACGAGGTCGCCGACGGCGACTCGTGATAGGAGGGCCCATGCGCTGCGTGGGCCTTCTGTTCGTTTCGGCACTCGGTCTTCTCGGAGCGTGCCCAGCGCCGCAGCTGCCGAAGCGGGTCGCGCGTGTCGAC
>JACCYD010000977.1 GCA_013696695.1 Deltaproteobacteria bacterium
GTTCGAGCCTCGCGACCCAGCGCTCGACCGCCGCCTCTGCGGAGTCACTGTGATCGATACCCTGAAACGTCAGCTCGGTTGGAATCTGCATGGATCTGCTCCTACGTGTCACGCGAGCACGGAGCGCCGCCACGCACGCCCGACTGGGCGCAAGTGTCGAAAGCTTCGCGTCTAGGTTCGTGACTTCCTTGCACCTGGAGAGTCACTGCATCGACCGCGCCGAACGAGCTGGCCTCAGCCCGTTTTGATGAAGTGCTTCAGACGCCAGCGGTTTTCGCACCGCGCGCTCGCGTCACGGATCACGGAGGCGTGGATCGAGTGCGACGTGCACGACATCGACGAGCAAGTTCGCCACGGCGACCGCGATCGCCGTCACCAGCACGACGCCGAGGATCACGGGCATGTCGACATCGAGGATCGCTTGCAACATCTCGCGGCCGAGCCCGGGCCACGCGAACACGGATTCGGTGACCACCGCACCGCCCGCGAGGATCCCGAGGTCGAGCCCGACCAGCGTGACGAGCGGCGGGAGCGCGGGGCGAAACGCGTGGCGCATCAGCACCGTGCTCTCGGGCAGGCCCTTCGCGCGCGCGGTGCGCACGTAATCCTGGTCGAGCGTCTCCACCAGCTCGTTGCGCGTGATCCGCGCGTAGTACGCGATGCCGGCGATCGCGAGCGTCGCCGCAGGCAAGATCAGATGGGCGAGTCGGTCGAGGCCGGCTTCACCGTAGCCGCCGAGCGGCAGGAGCTCCCAGCGATACGCGACGACGTAGAGCAACACCGTGCCGATCACGAATGGCGGCGCGCTCTGCGCGATCAGCGATACCCAGGTCACCGCGCGATCGGGCCACTCGCGTTTTCGCCGCGCGGCCCACATGCCGAGTGGCACGCCGAACAAGAGCTGCAGCATGATCGCGCCGAGCGCGAGCTGCAGGGTCGGCCACACGCGGTCGCCGAGCAGCTCGCTGACCGGTCGTCGCGTGCGGTAGCTCTCGCCGAGATCTCCGCGGGCGACGTTCGCCATCCAGCATCCGTACTGGACGACGACGGAGCGGTCGAAGCAGTAGTGCTCGTTGACGCGCGCGAGCGCTTGTTCGGTGGCGCGCGGCCCGAGGATGGTCTTCGCGGGATCCGCGGGAATCGCGACGACCATCAGGAACGTCGCGGTGACGACGAACCAGATGATCAGCAGCGACCACCCTATGCGGCGCACGATCCTCACCGCTCCACTCGCTCCCCGTCGGCCCCGAGGTCGAGCCACGCCGGCGTGTAGTCGCGAACCCAGATCGGATGCGGCTGATAGCCGCGCACGTACGGGTGCGTCACCTCCGTCATCAGCTGGTGATAGCCCCAGATCCACGGCGCCTCGTCATAGAGGATGCGCTCGGCCCGCTTGTACAGCGCCGCGCGCTTCGCGAGGTCGGTCTCGCCGCGCGCCGCATCGAGGATACCGTCGAGCTCGGTGTTCTTGAAGAACGAGAAGTTCGTCGCGTTCTCCTCGGCGATGTAGCGCGAGTGGAACAGCGGATCGAGCAGGCTGAGCGGATCGGGGAAGTCGCCTACCCACGTCACGATCGAGAACTTCGGGCCGGTGGGCTTGCTGATCGCATCGGCGAACGCCGAAAACGTGACCTGCGTGATCGACATGTCGATGCCGACCGCGGCGAGATCCGCCTTGAGCGACACCGCGAGCTTCTCGGCCTCCTCGTCGGCGAGCGTCATGTAGTCGAGCGAGAAGCCGTCCGGATACCCGGCCTCGGCGAGCAGCGCGCGCGCCTTCGCGGGATCGTGCGGGTAGGGCGCGATCGTATCGTCGCGGCCGAACGCACCGGGCGCGAGCACGCCGTGCGAGGACACGGCCGTGCCGGTGAGGAGCTTGACGATCCGCTGCTTGTCGACGGCGTAGTTCATCGCCTGGCGCACGCGCTTGTCGTCGAACGGCTTCTCGCGGACGTTCATCCGCGAGCCGAACGCGTTCATCAGCGCGCGCGTCTTGAGGTGCGGCGCCCATGCGGGCTGCTGCTGGATCCAGCGCAGGTCCGAGGCGGTGAGGCGCTCGGCCGCATCGAGCTCCCCACGTTCGAACATCATGAACTGGAGATCGCGCGGAACGTTCTCGAGCAGCACGATGCGCTCGATCCGCTGGCGCGTCGGATCGTGATAGTGCGCGCGTCGCACCAGCTCGATGCGGCGACCCTCGTCCCACTCGACCAGCTCGTACGGCCCCGATGGCAACGGCCCTCGACGCAACGGTGCGCCCGCCAGCGATTCCTCGGTGAGCGGCGCCGCGAATGGCATCGCCAGCTCGTAGAGCATCGCCGCGTTCGGTGCGGTGAGCCGCAGCTCGAGCGTGCGGTCGTCGATGGTGACGATGCCGGTGCAGTCCGTGGTCTTGCCTTCGAGCACGGCCTGCGCGCCGGCGACACCGGCCAGGTGCGAGCCGTAAGGCGAGTCCTTCATCGCGAGCGCACGCTCGAGGGCGCGTTCGAAGTCGCGCGCGACGATGCGCTTGCCATCGGCGTAGGTCAGACCTGCGCGAAGCGTGAAGCGGTAGGTCAGGCCGTCGGGTGAGATGTCCCAGCGCTCGGCGAGCCGCGGCTCGACCGCGGTGGAATCCACCGCGTATCCGACCAGACCATCGACCATCATGTGGATGGCCGCGATCGACGTCTCGTCGTACGCCACGGCGGGATCGAGCGTCGTGATCGCGGTCTGCGACGCGATCCGGAGCGTCCCGCCGGCGCGCGGTGTAGTGGCACCCGCCTCGCGCCAGCGCGGGCCGCGATCCGGCGAGCACGCGGCGATCAGCGCGATCAGCGCGAGCGTCTTCATCGGTAGTCCGCGCGATCCTCGGCGACCAGGCCGCGCAGGCCTTCGGCGAGCAGGTTGAACGCGATGACGGCGATCACGATCGCGAGCCCGGGCGCGAGTACGAGGTGCGGCGCGGTCCGATAGAACGTGCGTCCCTCGTAGAGCATGCGGCCCCACGTCGGATCAGGCGGCGGCGGGCCGAGCCCGAGATACGACAGCACCGACTCGGCGAGGATGTTCTGCGCGAAGCCGAGGACCGCGACGACGACGACCACGCTGGCGACGTTCGGCAGCAGATGCCGCACGACGATCCGCAGCGGGCTCGCGCCGATCGCGCGTGCCGCGATCACCAGCTCGCTCCGGGCCAGCGTCATCGTCTTGGTCCGGATGACGCGCGCCATCGTCGTCCAGCCGGCCAGGGCGAGGGTCAGCACGACCGGCGCACTCGACGTCGTCAGGCCGCTCTCCCGCAGCAGCGAGGCGAGCAGGATGGCAAGTAGCAGGAACGGAAACGCGAGGACGAGGTCGACCGTGCGCATCAACACGCGATCGACCCAGCCGCCGGCATAGCCCGCGATCAGCCCCACCGCGACGCCGATCGACAGCGCGAGAAGCGTGGCCAGGGTCGCGACGCCGAGCGAGGTGCTGGCTCCGGCGGCGATCCGTGCGAGGACGTCGCGGCCCAGGTGGTCGGTGCCGAGCGGCGAGTCAGCGGACGGCGGAAGCGGCAGCCCGAGCTCCGAGAGCCCCCGATCGACCTCCAGCGTGTGCGGATCGCCTGGGGTGATCACCCCGAGCCCCACAAGAACCACGACGAGGATCGCGCCGATCAACGCGCTTCGCCGGGTCTCGCGTCGGACTCGGCTCACGCACGCCAGCATATCGCTGAGGCGCACGGCATTCCAAACGAAGGCCGCACGGTCGCATGCGCTCGCGCGTGCGCGCCTGCCGCTGTCAAACCCTCACCGCGAGACAATTGCTGGTAAGCGCGATCGCAGGGGGGCACCGGATGTACCGGGGAGCACCTCGCTATCACGAGGCATCGAGATTGTATCGCGTTGAATACATGCCGCCCGAGCTCCTGACGTTGCTGCGCCGCGATCATGCTGATCTGCAGACCGAGCTAACGTTGTTGCTCGACCCCACCAGCTCGATCTACGAGCTCCGCACCGCGCTCGACGGTGTCCGGCTCGGGCTGACGGCCCACGCGGAGGCCGAGGACATCGTGCTCGGTCCGATGGAGCGGATGCTGGGTCTCGACCGGTTGATCTCCGAATCGCGGGCGGCTCATATGGCGCAGGAAAGCGCGCTGGCGACGCTCGTGACGATGCGGCTCGGAACGCCGGCGTGGCGCGATCGCGCGCACCACCTGAGGGAGCTGGTCCGGTACCACGCCGCGCGCGAGGAGCGCGACTTGATCCCGGTGCTCGCGGCCCACCCCGAATACGCGAACCTGGCCGCGGCCTTCGCGACCGAGCGGCTTCGTCAGCTCGCGATGTTGCAGCCGTCGGTGCCCGTGTATATCGCCGATCTGGCCGCCGCGATGTAGCGACACGGCGGCGAGAGCGGCAACTCTCCCGCCATCCCGCCATCGGGCGCTACTCGTGAATGCCGAGATACGCCTTGCGGATCTTGTCGTCGTTGGCGAGCTGCTTCGCCGGACCCTGGAGAACGATCTCGCCGACCTCGAGCACGTAGGCCCGCTGCGCGACGCCGAGCGCCATGTGCGCGTTCTGTTCGACCAGCAGGATCGTCGTGCCCTCGGCAGCGATCGTGCGGACGATCTTGAAGATCAGCGCGACGATCTGCGGCGCGAGGCCGAGTGACGGTTCGTCGAGGAGCAGCAGCTTCGGCCGCGACATGATCGCGCGCGCGATCGCGAGCATCTGTTGCTCGCCGCCCGACAACGTGCCGGCGTTCTGCGCGAGCCGCTCTTTGATCCGCGGGAACAGCGATAGGGCGTGCTCCTTGTCCTTGGCAATAGCCGCCTTGTCCTTGCGGAGGAACGCACCGATGTCGAGGTTCTCCTCGACGGTCATGTTCGAGAAGATGCCGCGGCCCTCGGGCGCCATCACCAAGCCGCGCCCGACGATCACGTGGGGTGCGATGCCGGTGATCAGCTCGCCGTTGAACTTGACCGTGCCCTTCGTCGGCTTGACCAGCCCGGAGACCGCGCGAAGCGTCGTCGTCTTGCCTGCGCCGTTCGCGCCGATCAGCGTCACGATCTCGCCTTGCTCGACCTTGAGCGAGACGCCGCGCAACGCGTGGATGCCGCCGTAGTGGACATCGACGTCGTCGATCTCGAGCATCGCCGTCACGACGTCACCTCGTCGATCGGCGCTTCCGTTTTCGGCACTTCGTCGGGCGGCGGAATTGGATCGCTGTCTTCGGGCACGCCGAGGTACGCCTCGATCACCGCCGGGTTGGCCTGGATCTCCTTGGGCGAGCCCTTCGCGATCGTCACGCCGTGATCGATCACGGTGATGTGCTCGCAGATGTCCATCACCAGGCCCATGTCGTGCTCGATCAGCAGGATCGAGACATCGAACTTCTCGCGCAGGCTCTCGATCAGCCCGCGCATCTCGTGTTTCTCCTGGGTGTTCATGCCGGCGACCGGCTCGTCGAGGAGCAGCACCTTCGGCTCGGTCGCGAGCG
>JACCYD010000991.1 GCA_013696695.1 Deltaproteobacteria bacterium
GGCCGTGCTGCACCCGATCGTCCTCGGCACCGCGGGGCACATCGATCACGGCAAGACCTCGCTCGTGCGTGCGTTGACCGGGATCGATACCGATCGGCTGCCGGTCGAGAAGGCGCGCGGGATCACCACCGAGCTCGGGTTCGCGCGGCTCGATCTCGGCGAGCGCCGGATCGCCGTCGTCGACGTGCCGGGTCACGAGCGGTTCGTGAAGTCGATGGTCGCCGGTGCCACCGGGCTCGATCTCGTCTGCCTCGTGATCGCCGCCGACGAAGGCGTGATGCCGCAGACCCGCGAGCACCTCGACATCTGCGATCTGCTCGGGGTGCGGCGCGGGCTCGTCGTGCTGACCAAGCGCGATCTCGTCGATGCCGACTGGCTCGCGCTGGTCGAGCTCGACGTCCGCGAGGCGCTCACCGGGACGTTTCTCGACGGTGCGCCGGTGATCGCGGTGTCGACGAAGGACGGCTCCGGCCTCGACGAGCTGCGCACAGCGATCGCCGCCGCCGTCGATTCGCTGCCACCGCGCACCACGACCGGCGTGTTCCGCCTCCCGGTCGATCGCATCTTCACGGTGAAGGGCTTCGGCACGATCGTCACCGGCACGGTCCTCGGCGGCGAGGTCAAGGTCGGCGACGAGCTGCAGGTGTTGCCGAGCCGCATGTCCGTGCGGGTCCGCGGCATCGAGGTGCATGGCAGTGCGGTCGAGCGCGCGGTCGCCGGGCATCGCGCTGCGATCAACCTCGGCGGGATCTCCGTCGACGATCTCGCTCGTGGCGACATGCTCGCGCATCCGGATCGCGTCGCTCCGTCGCACATCCTCGATGTCGAGCTGCGCCATCTCCGCACCGCTCCCGCGCCGCTGCCCGTCCGCTCGAAGGTGCTCGTCCATCACGCCACCGCGCAGGTGCTCGCGACGCTGGTGCTTGTCGAAGCGGAAGCGGAAGCCGAGGCCGTCGACGAGGAGTCAGCGCCAAAACCGGAGGGCTTCGCCGCATTCGCGAAGGCGATGGACGCACCGGCGAAAGCACCGGCGCCCCGCAAGGTCGAGCTCCCACCCGGTGGCCGCGCGATCGCCCAGCTGCGCATCGATGCCACCACTCCACTCGCCGCCCTGCCCGGCGATCACTTCATCGTGCGCGGCTTCGCGAAGGCGAAGGCCCAGGGCTCGACGATCGGCGGTGGCTCGATCATCCGCGTGCTCGCACCGAAAGCGCGCGTCAAGGCGACGCACGCCGAGACGGTGACCACGCTTGCGGGTGCTCGGCTCGAACAGCGGATCTCCGTCGAGGTTCGATCATCAGCCTTCGCCGGCCTCGCGATCGGTCAACTCGTGCAGCGGCTCGGCATCCCCGCCGATGCGCTCGTCACCACGCTCGTCATGCTGGTCGGTGCCGGCGATCTGATGCAGACCGGCGACGGCGATCACGCGCACTACCTTCACGCCCACGCGATCGCCGAGCTCGAAGCCAAGATCGCCGCGCAGATCGCCACAGCCGCCGACGGTGTCGGACGCGAGCTGTTGCGCACGCAGCTGCCGGCCGCCCTGCCCTCGCGCGCCTACGACGCCGTGCTTGCCGGCCTCGAAACGCGCGGCCTGCTGGTGACCGCCGGTGATCGCGTGTCGAAGGCGAGCGGCCCACCGCGCGCCACGCTCTCTGCCGTCGAGCAGAAGCTCGCGGATCAGCTCGCAGCGTGGAAGCTGGAGCCGCAGCGTCCGAAGGACATGCCTACCGCCCTCGGCCTCACCGAGCCGCAGATCAAGGCCGCGCTCGATCGCCTCACTGCAGCGAAGGTGATCGTCAAGGTGAAGTCCGATCTCTACGTGCACGCGCTGGTGCTCGACGAGCTCCGCGTCAAGCTCGTCGCGTTTTTGGAAACGAACAAGACGATCGACGCGCAGCAGTGGAAAGAGCTCGCCGGCGTGAGCCGGAAGTTCTCGATCCCGCTCGCCGAGCACTTCGACGCCGAGAAGCTCACGCTTCGCATCGGCGATCTTCGACGCAAGCGCTGAAGCCAGCAGCTAGAAAAAGTACGCGGCGCTGGTGCCGAAGAACAGGAAGGTGCGAATGCCGCCTTCGATGTTGATCGTCATCTTGTCCGTGGGCTTGATCTGGAGCCCGATGATCGCATTCACCACCGGGAACACCGGCGGGAGGTTGTACTTGACGCGAGTCTCGGTGCCTTCTTCGAACTGGCCCTGACCACCGAACCGGACCGGCTCGCAGTTCTGCGGCGCTTCGTTGGTGGCGCCGGTGCCGGCGCACACCATGTTGAAGTGCTCGAGATCGCCGAGCACGATGCCGAGGCCCGCGCCGCCGCCGTACCGCACGCTGACGTACTTGTTGATCGGCGCGTGATTGAGGAACGTGAACTCGATCGTGAACCAGCCGAGCGGACTGTTCTGCTCGCCATCGGGAAGCACGTAATCGGCGGGGTCGTTGTTCGCGATGTTGTTGCCGCTCTCGATCCAGATGCCAGAGCCCGGCTTGAGGCGCTCGTATTCGAGCCCGAGCTGGAGCTCGACGTTGCCGCGGCGGCGAATGAACTCGACCCCGAGCCCGAGCGTGCTCGAGCCGTCGTCGCCGGCGCGCTCGAGGAACAGCTCGATCTCGCCCTTCGGAATCCGAACGTTCCGGATGCGAAGACCTACGCCATACTCGACGGGTTTCTCCCCCGCAGCCGGTGCCGCCGCGTCGCCGGGCGCTGGTGGAGCAGCCTTTCCGTCGTCGAGCGCAGCACTTCCATCAGCAAATGCCGTGGTCGTTGTAACGCCGAGTAAAGCCGCAGCAACCGAGCACACCAAAGTCATAGGTAGGCGCATGGTAGTCCCCCGAAAGTCGACGGCAGTATACACTCGCTACAGGCGCGCGTGATGAGGTACGGAATTCTCTCCTTGATCGCCATGGCTGCCACGACTGGCTGTCCTGGCAGCGATGGAGAGATCGGCGAACCGTGCGGTGGTCATGGCGACTGTGACGGCAACTTGCAGTGCAGCACCGGGGTCTGCGTGCCGCGCTGCGCGCGTGCCCCCGAGTGTGGCGACGGCTACGCCTGCAGCTCCGACGGCCTCTGCTCGCTAGCATCCGGCCAGCCCGGCGATGGCTGCACCAGCGAGGTCGAATGTTCTCCCGGGTTGAGCTGCCAGATCGATGGCACCGCCGTGGAGGGCACGCACCTGCTCGCGAGCTGCACGGCCCAGGGCGATGGCAAGCCGTCCGGCGGCGGCTGCGCCCTCGACGCCGACTGTCGCAACGGTACGTGTGCGCTCGGTCAGTGCGTCGATCTCTGCAGCGTCACGCGCGATTGCGCGGCGGGCTACAGCTGCATGGACATCCCTCGCGTCGAGGCGAGCGGTTCGTTGTTCGGCGGCTGCTTGCCGAGCAAGGGCAACGTCACGTGGACGATTCCGATCTCGGCGCCCACCGCGAACATCCTGCTCCCCGTGCCGAGTGCCGCGCGCTATGCGTCGCTGGTGTTCTCCGTCGACGATCCCCAGCAGCGCGTCGGCGCACAAGCCCTGGGCTCGCCGTCGGGACAGCTGCTGTACGCGCGTCCCTGCGAGGTCACCGAACCGGGATGCGATCCGGTCGCCGAGTTCTACGACAACCTGGTTCGTCACGAGCCGGAGCTCGGACAGTCGGTGATTGCATTCCCGTCGACGCCCGAGGCTCCGATCGAGACCGGCACGTATCGCGTGCAGATGTCGTCGTATCGCCGCAACGGCTCGATCGGCTCGGCGATTCCACAGGTCACCGCGGTGGTCCGGATCGACACCGCGACCCTGCTCGACCTCCGGTTCCACTTTCTCGATCTCGACGATCACGTCTGCCAGAGCGAGATGGGAGGTACGCGGTTCGACGCCACGCAGGCGCAAACCGCGCCGTTCTTCCAGGAAGACTTCATCGGCAGGCTTCGCGAGATCTTCGTCGCGGGTGGCGTCGCGTTCGGCAACCTGACGTACGACGACATCAAGAATCGTCCGGATCTCGACGAGCTCGATGTGTCGAATAGCGGCGAGCTGCTCTCGCTCGGCACCGGCACCACCGGAATTGACGTGTTCTTCGTCCGCGCGTTGTCGCCCGTCGGACTGCAGGCGTTCGGTCCGAATCCCGGTCCCGCAGGCCTCGCGCACACGCGGCAGTCCGGCATCGTGATCGGGCTCGACACGCTCTGCTATCGGTCGTGGAGCCAGCTCGCACGGCTCACGGCGCACGAGATCGCTCGCTACATGGGCCTGTCCCACAATCGCGAGCTCGATGTGAATCCGGTCACCGGGATTCCGTGGGCCGATCAGATCGACGACAGCGATCTCACCGAGAACAACCTGATGTTCTTCTCCGAGCTCGGAGGCATCGGCATCAGCCCCGGTCAGCGCGACATCCTCTCGCGCAGCGGAGTGCTGCGATGAAGCGTCGCGCGATCCCTGTCGTCGTGTTGCTCGGGCTGAGCGTGTTGCCGGCGCATAGCGCGGATCCGAACATGACTACCGAGACGCACACGCTGACGTTGATGGACTCGATTCCCACCACGGACCAGATCCTCAAGTTCGCGCCCGATCCGGTGCCGCACCTGCGGGGCCTCGCGCTGTCGACGGCGACCGATTTCGGAGTTCGGTTGCGTGCGATCCGCGCGCTCCCGCAGTTCTGCTCGGCGCAGGTTCCACACTGCGAGGACGACAGCGACGGGGCGATGAGCCCGGTCCGTGCCGCCGTTCGGGATGTGATCTTGTCGGTCGGCGTGGCGGAGCGTGATGGTCGCTCGATGCTCCGCCTGCGCGCTGGAATCGAGGCCCTCGGGGCTACCAAGTCCGGAGAGCAGAGCGATGTCGATATGTTGGTCAGATTTCTCGACCACCCGAGCCGCGATATCCGGTATGCGACGGCCCGCGCCCTGCGGGAGTTGTGCATCCAGACTGCCATCACCCCGCTGCGGAACCGCTACGACCAGGAGACCGTCGATCAGGTCCGGCTGGCGATTTCCGCGGCCTTAGGCGACCTCGCGCAGTGTAGCCCGTAGCACAGACAACCTACCGAAATTGTTTGGTTGCTGTAGGTCGGTTTTGGATCGTACAATCTCCTCCACGCTGTTCTCGCCCGAGCTTCGGGGCGACGAGTGGCGGTCCCATGACGACACGCGATCCGCGCTCACGTGACTCGAGGGCTGATGTGCCCGGCCGAGATCCCACGCAATCGCTATCGCTCGATGAAGACGAGCTCGACGACGAGCCCTCACATCCGTCACTTGCACTCGGCACCGCCGATGCGCAGCGTCGCGAACAGACCCGCGTCGAATCTCCCGGGGCGCAGAAGAAGGCTCCGTCGGGACACGAGGTCAACGCCTCGGGTCGCCACCGTCCGCCTCCGATGCCCGGGCCGAAGGAGAATCCCGGAGATCACCTCGGACAGATCCTCGGCAGCTACAAGATTCTCGATCTGCTCGGCAAGGGCGGCATGGGTTATGTGTTTCGCGCCGAGCACGTCAAGCTCGGCCGCGAGGTCGCGCTCAAGCTCCTGCGCAGCGATTACGCGAAGCGCCGCGATGCCGTCGCACGGTTTTTTCAGGAAGCGCGCACCGTCAATCGCGTTCGCCATCGCAACATCGTCGACGTCACCGATTTCGTCGAGCTCGACGACGGCACGACGTTCATCATCATGGAGCTGCTCGGTGGCGTGTCGCTCGGCAAGTGGGCGCGATCGGGCGTCGACCTGCCACGCGCACTCGCGGTGCTCGTGCAGATCTGCGATGGCCTCGGTGCCGCCCACAACGTCGGCGTCGTCCACCGCGATCTCAAGCCCGACAACATCATCGTCGTCCCCACGTCCGATGGCGCCGAGCTCGCGAAGCTCCTCGATTTCGGCGTCGCCAAGCTGCTCAATCGCGACGACGAAGATGTCGGATTTCAGACCGCCGCCGGTTCGGTGATCGGCACGCCCGCATACATGTCTCCCGAGCAAGCGGGCGGCATGCTGATCGACGCCCGCAGCGATATCTATTCGCTTGGCGCGATCATGTACGAGCTGTTCTGCGGCCAGCCGATGTTCCGCGGGCGCTCGTTCGGTGAATACGTTCGCAAGCACCTCACCGAGATGCCCACACCGCCGCGCCAGACCGGCGGTGGCGCGATGCTCGAGCCTCGCCTCGAGGTCTTGATCATGAAGTGTCTCGAGAAGGATCCCGGCCAGCGGTTCGGGCACATCCTCGAGCTGCGCGATGCCCTGCTCAACATGCTCGGTGGGATGGAGATCCATTCGCCCACCATGAGCTCGCTGACGGCAAGCGCGATCCGGCCTCCGCCGCAGGCGCAGACGTACGTGCCGCACGCGATGGCCACGATCCTGCCATCAGCGCCGATCCCGCATCACCAGACGCCCGCGTCGGGCATGCATCCGTCGGCGTTCTACAACCAGTACGCGAGCCAGCTCCACGGCGCGAGTCAGATCGCCGTTCCGCCCCCGCAGTCCACCCCCTGGTGGGTGTGGTTCGTCGGCGGTGCGGTCGCCGTCGGTCTCGGCATCGGCGCGGCGGTCTGGTACGCGGGCCGCAACGAGACGCCGACTCTCCCGGTCGCCATCCAGGAGCCCAAGACGCAGCCCGTGGTCACGCAGCCGGAGCCGCCGCCGCTGCCGAAGCTCGTCGAGCTCAAGTTCGATTCGCTGCCGAGTGGTGGCGTCTACGAGGACGGCACGTCTGCCGAGCTGTGCAAGACACCGTGCACGTTCAACGTGCCCTCGACCGAGCTGCGCCGCACGTACGTCGTGCGTGCCGATGGCTACAAGGACATGTCGGTCGTCGTCGATCTCGAGAATCCGAAACGCGCGTTCAAGCTGACGCTCGAGGAGCGCGCGGTCGCGGTGGTCGAGCCGGTCCCCGACACCACGAAGACCAAGACGCCGATTCGTCCGGGCAAGCAGCCGATCAAGAAGACGGTCAAGAGCGGCGACAAGAAGCCGGAACCCGACAAACCCGATCCCACTGCCACCAAGCCCGATCCCAAGCCGGACACCAACCTGATCGATCCCGACGACGGCAAGCCGAAGAAGCCTGATCCCAAGAAGCCGATCGATCCCACCGACCTCGCAGATCCGTTCAAGCGCAAACGCTGACTGCCCGCATGTATCGCCTTCTCCTCGCGCTGTGCCTCGTCACCGTCGCGGTTCCCGCGACCACGCACGTCGCGTACGCCGACGATCCGGGGGAGCGTGCGGCCAAACGGCACTACGACCGCGGCAAGAAGCTGTTCGACCTGCAGAAGTTCGACGACGCGCTCGAACAGTTTCAGAAGGCCTACGACGCCAAGCCGATCCCCGACTTCTTGTTCAACATCGGCCAGTGCCAGCGCAACCTCGGCGACAACGAGGCCGCGATTTTCAGCTTCAAGAAGTTCCTCAAGCTCGATCCGGAAGCATCGAACCGCGAGCAGGTCGAGGAGCTGATCGAAGATCTCCAGCGCAAGATCGACGAGGGCAACACCGATCGTCTGAAGCTGCGCAAGAAGCAGCCCGAGCCGAACCCGGAGAAGTCAGAGACCAGCCCGGTGTACACGAAATGGTGGTTCTGGACCGGCGTCGCCGTGATCGGCGTCGGAGCGGGCGTCGGCGTGTACCTCGCCACCAAGAGCGATGCGCCCGACACGACCTTCGGCAATATCGTGTTCCGGCGGTGATGGCCCGAGCGCTCCCTCTGCTCGTGATCGCCGCGTGCGGCGGTGATGGTCCGTTCATGATCGTCACCGTCGAATCGCAGCCGGCGGTGCACGACGTCGCGAAGATCGAGGTCGAGCTCGATAACGAGGGCACCACGCGCGGCGATTCGTTCGTGGTCAACGACCCGACGTTCCCGGCGACGTTCAGCATCTCGGTGCCTGGACTCTCTGGCGATCTCTCGATCTCGCTCCGCGCGACCGACGCGGACGGCCTGCTGGTGGGACTCGGCTCGTCGTCCACCACGATCGACTCGCTCGCGGCGACGGTGGTGCTCGACAGCGCCGACTTCGTCGTCAACACCGAGTTCGCGGACGATCAATTCCCGTCGAACGATTTCGAGTCGCACGGCTTCCAGGTCGGTGCTGGCGCCGACGGTGTGTGGACTGCCGTGTATCGCGACGGGTGCGCCGCGCCCTGCAACATGTTCGCGCGCCGGTTCGACGTCACCGGGCAGCCGGTCGATTCCGGGCTCGCTGCAGGCACCAACGGCTTCGCGATCAGCACCGAGCTCTCCGACGGCTTCTTCACCACGCCGGCCACGGCCACCGCTGGTGCCATCACCGTCGCGCTATGGAACTTCTCGGAGGCACCGCCGGCGACGGGAAGTGGTGTGGCGTGTCGGGCGATCGACGCGGCCGGAAATGGCATCGGCGATCAGGTGACGATCTCCGTCGAAACGGTGTTCCCGTTCGCGGTCGCGGTGGCGCCGTTGTCGAACGGCAACTTCGCGGCGGTGTGGAACTCGTCGACGACCGACAATGTCGTGCGCGCTGCGATCGTCAGCCCGCAGTGCCAACCCTCGAACGTGCTCGACATCTCGACGGTGGTCGGCACCGCGGGTGCGATCCGGCCGTCGGTGATCGCGAACGAGGACAAGGTCATGTACGGCTGGGTGCTCGACGGCACCGCGCGGTTGCGGGTGATGAATTCGACCAATCAGCAGGTCAGCACCGACCAGCTTGTCGCGGACAAGACCGCCACCGATCTCGTGCGCTTCGTACGTGTCGCGAAGCTCGGCACCGGGTTCGGCGTGTTCGTGCGTTGGGCAACGACGACGAGCATGGGCCCCGGCAAGATCGAGCTCTACAAGACCAACAACGTCGGCATGCTGATGGGCCCGCCGACCTTGATCACCACGAAGACCAGCAGCGACTTCGATTCCGCGCAAGGCTTCTCGGTCGCGACGCGGCCCGACGACGGATCCATCCTGGTCGCCTGGCATACCTGCGGCGAGATCAGCGATGACAGTGGCTGCGGCGTGTTCGGACATCTCGTCAGCTCGGCCGGCGTGCCGGTCGGCTCCGACTTCAACCTCGCCACCACGACGGATCTCGATCAGACGAGTCCCTCGGTGATCGGCCTCCCCGGGGCATTTGCGGCCACCTGGCGCGACCTCAGCAAGCAGGAGCCCGACGTCGCGGGCACTGCGGTTCGCGGCCGCGTGCTGTATCCGTCGATCAG
>JACCYD010001008.1 GCA_013696695.1 Deltaproteobacteria bacterium
CCGGCGCGATGTGCGTGACCTTCGCGACCGCGGCGATGATCGCCTGCTGGAATTCGGGCTGCGGGTTCTCGCTATCGCCGACGGTGTAGAAGCCATCGGGAATCTCGCCCGGCTCGTGCGGCTTGCCGTCGCGCGCCGCGAGCGCCGGACGAAACTCGGTCTCGTCGCTGTCGGTGGTCTCGTGCAGATCGACGTGCACGATCACGCGATCGCGAAACGGCGCGACGAGGCGGGTGAGCGCTGCCGCTTCCTCCGCGGCACCGTCGTCGCGAAACGAGCGATTCGGATCGACGGCGAGCGCGTTCCAGCGATGGATTCGCTCGTAGCCCCACGGGCTGACGCACGGCGCGACGATCAGGTTGATACGACCGGCGTAGTCGGCGCCGTGCCGGTCGACGAATTGCAGCGCGCCGTGCACGCCGCTGGTCTCGTAGCCGTGCACGCCGCCGGTGATCAGCGCGATCGGTAGCTTGTCGTTCCAGTCGCGGCTCTTGATCGCGAACAGCGGGAAGCGCTCCGGGGCGTAGTCGAGCTCGCCGTACTGGACGACGTCGAAGCGCTCGCGCAGGCGATCGATCCCGGAGACCACGTTGGTGGTGTAGCTGCGCTTGCGGAGCTGGCGCGACCGCCACTCCGCGCGCTCGGGAGCGCCCCACGGCGTGCCCGCGATGCCGATCGGACCTTCGCGACGCGGCTGAACGAACTGGCGAAGGATGTCGAGATCGATCGACAGCGCGTCGCCGAGCCACAGCGGATTCGTCGAGTGATCCGCGACGTCGTCGCCCGTCAACGGGTGCACGAGGATGCTGAGGCCGTCGCGGTTCAACATCAGCCAGCTGACGAACGCCGCGAACTGATCGGTCCCGAAGGCGACCTGGTACATGCCCTTGGTGTGCGGGCCGATCGGCTGATCGTGCCAGCGCCCGAGCTTCGCGGTGAACCGCGAGGGAATCGCCTCGCGCAGCCCCGCCGCGATGTCGCGCGTCGCCGGGTCGAAGTAGATGTGCGCGTGAAACCCGCTGATCTCGGTGATGTCTCTCATCGCGAACCCATCTTGACATCGAACCGTCGCTAGCACGCAGGTTGCAGCACCTCGCCACCAGGAGAAGCCCGATGCCCCGAGGAGATAAGTCCAATTACACCGACAAGCAGAAGCGCAAGGCCGCGCATATCGCCGAGGGTTACGAGGAACGCGGAGTGTCGAAGCGCGTCGCGAAAGCCCGTGCGTGGGCCACGGTCAACGCGATCCACGGCGGTGGCGAAAAATCGGGAAGCGGGCGCGGCAAGCCGGAGAACAAGGAGCCGTACCGTAAGGGAGGGCGTGCGAAGAAGCGCAGCTCGAGCAAGAGCGCACGTTAGAGCCCTCGCTTGATGAGGTCGCTGGCCTCGCGAACCTGCTGATCGCTCGGCATGTTGCGCACGGGGTAGGAGATGCGGAGTGGCGCGCCCTGTACCGCTCCGATCTTCATCGCGGTGAACGCGGTCTCGATACACGCCGTGATCGGGGAATCGCTCAGCGGACCCAGCATGGCCTTCGCCTTCGTCACCTTGCCTGCGGCGTCGATCTCGAGCTCGAGCGGTGATGTTCCGTAGATGCCTTCCATGCACGTCGCGGCCTTTGCGAGGGCTGCGCGCAGCTCGGTCTCGACCGTCCGGCGCAGCGCTTCGGTGATGTCGGTACCGAGCGAGATCGTGAGCTCGCTACCGGATGGAAGCTTCGGGTCGAGACTTCCGGTGTGCGAAGCGCGGAAGTCGGGACTGCGCGTCGCCGACTGCTCGTCGCCGCACGAGATCGCGAACACACAGACCCAGCCCTTCATCCAAAACAGAGTACCGAATCCGCAACCACTCCGTGCAAAACTACGGCGTGCGCTCGTGGCCGATGCTCGTGTTGCTCCCCGCGTGTTTCGCGGCGACACCACCGTCGGGCGTCCCTTGCGACCCCGCAGCACCCGCGTGTCCCGACGGACAGGCCTGCATCGCCGCCGCGGTGGGCTTCGAATGCCTGGCCGAAACCACGCCCCCGAACGATGGTCCGGCGCCGGATGTGCCACCACCTCCGGCTTGCCCGAATGACGCGAAGCTCTCCGTGTGCTTCGCGCTCGACGACTTCGTGCTGTCGAACCCACTTCCGAATCAAGGTCGCGCCAACGCGAGTGCCGAGCTGATCGACGTCACGCGGATCGCACACGCCGGTGGGGGTGCAGCGCAGCTCGGAACGACGAGCTCGATGCTGATCCCATCGAACACCACGATCGTCGACATCGCGGCGACCGAGGTGTCGGTCCGGCTCGACACGCCGATCCCCGACGGCCTGCGCGTGGGCCTCCTCGATACTGACGGATCGAATCCGGGCACGAGCATGTTCTTGTTCGGTGTCGTTGGTGGGCATCGTTTGCGGTGCAACATCGGCGGCGACGTCGACGTGTTCGCGGACGTCGCGAT
>JACCYD010001011.1 GCA_013696695.1 Deltaproteobacteria bacterium
GCGGCGCTGCCGCCGATCATCATCGTGCGCTGCGAGAACGCCGGGATCCGACTGGTCGCGCGGTGCGCGCTCTGCGGCACGAACGCTTCGCCCGCGGGAACTGGCGTGCGCACCATCTCGTCCGCGAAGAATTTCGGTGGTGCGACGGGCGTGTGCATCGTGAACGCTGGCGGGTACTGCGGTGCGTACGCTTCCTGCGATTGCGCCATCGGCTCGACGCGCAACATGCCCGACTGGTTGTCGACGCGCAGGATGCCCGAGTGGCCGGCATCGTCGTCGACGCACAGCAGACCGGAGCTCTCGAGCCGAAGCTGACCCGAGTGGCCCGACTGCATCTCGACGCGCAGCGGCTCCGACTGGCCGGTCGGCAGGTCGACCCGCAGCAGCCCGGATGCCTCGAGGCGGATCACCGGCGGGACGGTATTGCCGCTCCGCGTGCGCACCACGGGCACCATGCCCGGGATGCTGTTGATCGCGGACACCGTCGACGGTTCCTCGCGCAACACGTTGTGGTCGAGGCGAAGGACCGGCGGGATCGTGTTGCCACTGCGGCGCATCCCGCCGATCGGCGGCGGGATCGTGGTGCCCGTGCGCGCGATCAGGACGTGCTCGTCACCGGCGAGCAGTGGAATGGCGGGCAGCACCTGCTGCATCTCGTGCTCGAACGGGAAGTTCGCGGTGTCCTCGTACAGCGTGCAGTCGATGAAGCCCTGGAGCGATTCGTCGCTCAGGTTCTGCAGTGGGTTTGCCGGGAGGATGTACTCGGAGCCCGGCGTGCGCTGCTCGACCAGCGGCTCGGCCTCGATCGGAAGCGCGATCGCCTCCGACGGAGAATCCGCGATGAACGGGAGGATGACCTCGAGGACGTTAGCCTCGGGCGGCGTCTTCGGCGGAATCAACGCCGGCGTCATCACCGAGCCGACCCGGCGCGACGCGGTGGTGCGCGGCATCGTGGGAGGGCGGGGGCGTGGCACCGGAATCGAGATCGTCTGGAGTGGGCCGGTCTGCGATGTACGCAGGGGCAGCGCGACCGGCGTCTCGCTCATCGGCTCGAGCGTCGCGGTATCGGTGTCCTCGCGATGGGCGGCGCGCGCTTGCTGTAGCCGCGCGAACACCGCCTCGCTCTCCGGTGTCAGCCGCTTGATCCCGAGGCGTACGCCCGGGCGCTTGAACGGATTGTCGGGCGTCGTCCATGCGGCGAGCACGACGCAGGTCCCGCGCAGCACGGCGGAGCGATCCGCGAGCTGGATCGAGAACGACGTCTCGAGGCCGACCGGACGCTGGTTGAGCGTCGCGACGAAGAACGAGGTTTCGTCGGAGAACCGATGAAACATCGACACGAATTGCTCGGCCGTCGTGCAGCGCGTCGCGATGCACAACGCCTTGACCTTGCTCGGCCCCACCACTCATCAGTGTAGAGAATGGGGGCTCGTCTTCGCAAAACGTTTTCCTCGTAAAGTCGTGCAGATCCCAGATGAGATGTGCGGCAACCGGCGACAACGGGCTGCGGGAGCGGCCTGAAAGTCGTCCCGTCGTGGGATGGCTGGTACAACGAGGCCATGCTCCGGAGCTCCCTGATGATCGCGTTGGTAACCCGCCTCGCTGGCGCCGACGCGACGGGCCGGATCGACGTCGAAGTCGACAGCACCATCGAGACCGAGGTCGGAACGTTGATCGGGTTCGCGTGTGACCACCCGAAGTTGCTCGACGGCAAGATGCTGACGAAGAAGATCGAGGGCGGCGAGGTCAACGTGCTCGTGGTCAAGGGCGTTCTTGCGGGCAAGACGCAATGTCGCGTCGGCACCGATCCGATGCGTCCGTTCCGGTTGTTCGACGTCGTCATCAACGACAAGCCTCGCAGTAAGTAAGATCATCGCTCGATGCCGATGGATCTGCTCCGGCGCGCCGCGGCCGCGGAGGATCCTGCCGACGCACGCGATGCGCTGACGTCTGCGTTGCGGGCGGCGAACGACCGGATCTGGGTCCATCGCAACGTCGCGCGGATCTATCGCGAGCACGTCGGCGATGTCGCGGCGGCCAAACGCGTCCTCGACGAGCTCTCGCCGCTCACCGGGATCGAGTGGCGGCTCGCGGCAGCCGGCTGGACCGAGGTCGGTGACCGCGATCGCGCGGCAGCCTGTCTCGAGCGAGCCGCGAGCAACGCGCGCACGCCGGGCGATCTGTGCACGATCGCTCTCGGGTATCGCGAGGCCGGGTACCCCGACGAGGGCCGGCTGCTCGTCGACGGCGCCGACACGATCGCGGGCCGCGCACTCGATTGCTGGACCGTCGCGAGTGTCCAGCGGGCGTTCGGGCTCGAGCCGGTGGCGATCCTGGAACGCGGTCTCGCCGACGCGACCGACGTCAGCGAGATCATCACGTTCGCGCACGCACTCGCCGGCTTCGGCGCCGATCGCGAGAAGCTCGAGTCGGCGCTCGGGCGTGCCAAGGCTTCCACCGTCGATGGCTGGCTCGCACTCGCGCTCGCCCACGTGCAGTTGCTCGACGATCGCGCCGTCGCGAG
>JACCYD010001013.1 GCA_013696695.1 Deltaproteobacteria bacterium
GACCCGGCCTGATCCGAGCACACGAGGATCGCGAACCGCTCGACGGAATCCAGGTCGGTCGTCGACAGGGAGGCGTAATCGAACCAACCGCGCAGGTCGGTATAGCCATCCTTGTAGAAGGCCACGGCCCCGCCGTGCTTGCGGGCGTAGACCTTGACGTAGGTGGCGACCAGAGCGGAGCGGTCGGAGACCCGCTGGACCCGGACCTGGCCGACCTGGTTCGCGAGGGTCGCGGTGAGGTCGTTCGCGTAGTGGATCTTGGCCTTTCGCTGCCCCGCGCCGACGGCCTCGACGACGATGTTCTTGCCGCGCAATGTGGCAGGCCACGGCTCGTGGTGCTCGGCGGGGAGATCTTTGAAGGCGAGGCGATGGCCGGGCTCGATGAACGAGAACCGCGTGATGTCGGATTGCACGAACGGCTGGCGCGAGAACAGCAGCTCGACGTCCATCTCGAAGAACCGCAGCTCGAGGCTGGAAACGTGTTGCGAATGGATCGTGATGCCCTCGCGATCGAGCGCGACATCGAACGACGGCTGCTTCGAGGCGAGCTCGGAGTGCTGCTGCTCGCGGCTGCGCGGATCGACGATCGGAGCGGCGGTGCCGCTGTCGAGCTCGTCGAGCATCGCGCCGAGTGCGCCGAACTTGTGGCGCCATCGATCCACCGGATGCTCGCGCCAGCGCTGTGCCGCTTCGCGGGCGCGGCCGAGATCGCCGGTGATGCATGCGAGGTAGGCGGCGAGGTAATCGTGTTGCATGCGATCGGCGATCGCATCGGTGCGCACGCGCGCGAGGATCGCGAGGGCGTCGTCGACGCGATCTTGCGCGATCAGGTAGTGCGCGGCGGCGAGTAGATCCTCGGAGCTCGGTGCCTTGCGATGCGCGGCGAGCGTGAGGAATCGCGTGTACTGCGCGGCGAGCCCGTCGTTGAGGATGCGCAGCTTGGGGCCGAGCCGATGTGCGCGCGCGTTGATCAAGGGTGATAGCTCGAGGTGCTCGTAGCTGCCGAGCGCCTCGGCATCGAGGTCGAGCATGTCGAGCACCGGGCCGGCGGTGAGCAGACGATCGCCGAGCGTGCGCAGGTAGACGCGGATGCGGGCCGCATCGCGATGCATCAGCGAGTAGCCCCACAGCGTCGCGCAGTAGTGGCGGCGGCGGTCGAGGACGGCCAGGATCGCGTCGTAGGCTGCGCGATCGCGCATTCGCCACGCGACCTTCGTGGTGTCGATCGCGGCGAGGTTGGCGGTGTCCAGGAAGGCGACGACGTCGGCGACGCTGCCGCGCTGAGAGACGTACGGCCACGAACGCGGATCGGCTGCGCCACCGCCGGCGGTGACCTCGAGCGTGCGGCCGGGTGCGGCGGCGACGATCTGATCGGCGCGGGTCACGTGGACCGGGAAGTGCGACCACGCACCGGGCGACGGGAAGTAGAACGCGTATTCGTGACCGTGCGTGCCGTACGCGTCGAGCACGACATCGAGCGTGTGGGTCACGCGCGCGCCGGCGACGGGAAGCGCACCGCGCGGGATCTGGATCAGCGCGGCGATCCGCTGGCGCGAGCTGGTCGGGTTCGCGAGCACGATCTGGCACGTGTAGACGACACCGACGGCAAACGCGTCGACGTACTTGTCGCGCTGTTCACCGGTGTCCCATTCGTACCGATCGTCGGTGCGCACGTAGGAGGTGCCGACGACGAGCGGCGCGCCGCCGACGAGCTCGCCATCGACGATCTGCGAGCATCCCGCGAGTGCGTTGCACGCCGCGGTGATCGCGAGGCGCGGACCGTCGCTGACGTACGCGTGCGCCGCGGCGACGAATGGCAGATCGATCACGGCGTGGGCGCACATCGCCTCGGCGAACGAATTCGTGACGAGGCCGAACGCCGGCGACAGGAAGCAGCCCTCTCGATGGCGGGCGAAATCGCGCCACAGCCGGTTCGGCACGATCATGTCGGGACCGCTCTGCGCGGGGGTGCGGTGCCACCAGTTGTTCTCCGCCCACTCCTGCGTCTTGTCGACGGCACGGAACAGCGCCTTGGCTTCCTCGCGCATCTGGACATCGGCGGACAGCTCGTCGAAATCGCCGCCGGCATCCATCTTGTCGACCGCGCGCTCCTTCGCCATCTTCGCCTTCTTCATTGGCGCCGCGGCGGCACGACTGCGTGGCGCCGCAGGGGGTGGGGGCGGCGCCATCGCGGGAGCCACGAGGCCGGCACGTGTCCCCATCGCGGGCATCCGAGCCGACGACTCGGCCTCGTCCATCGCCGCGCTCTGCAGCGTCGATAGATCCGAGTCGCCGTCGAGCGCGGACGCGCCGAGCAGCGCATCGATCAGCCGCGTGTCGGTGCCGGGATCGGGAGGGAGGATCGCGACCTGATCGCCGAGCACGCGCGCGAGCTCGTCGTCCGCGACAATCCGGTGTGCAAGCAGCGCGCGTTCGACCGCGTTGAGCCGGTTGCGTAGCGCGGGCTCGAGATATGCGGAGAGATCGGCATCCAGCAGCCAGTGATCGAGGAACGTCTTGATCCGCTTGTGCGCGAGGTACGGCTTGACCACCTCCTCGAAGAACGGCCGATCTTTGAAGCGCAGGAACAGGTGCAGCTCGTGGCAGGCGTACTTGCTGTAG
>JACCYD010001018.1 GCA_013696695.1 Deltaproteobacteria bacterium
GTCGCGACGATCGTCACGAACGTCGCCATCGTGGTGCTGATCGGAATCTTCGCGCGCGGGATGGCCCGCGATCGCCGGATCGCGCAGCGCACGCTGTTCGCGCAGAAATGGCACCTGGAGCAATTGATCCCGAAGCCGGGCGTGCCGCGTACGATACCGGGATGAAGCCCGAAGACGAGCCGACCGGGAACGACGGCTCCCTGGACGCCACGTTGACACCCGAGCAAGTAAGCCACGGCGACACGCTCGCGGAGACCGCATCGGACTCCCCGCCCGCCCCGCCATCGAAGTCGTATCGACTCGGCGAGCTGCTCGGCCGCGGCGGAATGGGCGAGGTGTTGCTCGCCGACGATGTCCGGATCGGCCGCCAGGTCGCGGTCAAGCGAATGCGCGGCGGCCACCAGAGCCCCGAGGCGATCGACCGGTTCCTTCGCGAAGCCAAGATCCAGGCGCGTCTCGATCACCCGGCGATCGTCCCGGTGCACGAGCTCGGCACCGGCCCCGATGGTCTGCCGTTCTTCACGATGAAGCGGCTGTCGGGGACGACGCTGGCGGAGATGCTCGCCGCGAAGACGGGTACCCAGCAGCGCTTGCTGCGTGCCTTCGTCGATGTTTGCCAGGCCATCGGGTTCGCGCACGCGCGCGGTGTGATCCATCGCGATCTCAAGCCGGCGAACATCATGCTCGGCGAATACGGCGAGGTCTACGTGCTCGACTGGGGCGTCGCCCGCGTGTTCACACCCGACGCCGCGACCGGGGGTGCGTCTGGTGGTCAGCGCGAGCACAAGAGCCTGCCCGAGATCGAATCCCTCAGCGGCGAGACGCAGGCGGGCGCCTTGCTCGGCACGCCTGGCTACATGTCGCCCGAACAAGTGCGCGGCGACCACATCACGCCGGCGACCGACGTCTATGCGCTCGGCGCGATCCTGTTCGAGATCCTTACCGGCGAGCCGGTACATCCTGCCGGTCACGCGGCGCTGGTGTCGACGCTCGCGGCCGAGCATCACGCGCCCGCCAAGCGCACACCCTCGCGACCCATCCCGCCCGAGCTCGACAAGGCGTGCGTGCAGGCGTTGTCATTCGAGGCGGCGGATCGGCCGACCGCGGCCGCGCTCGCCGACGCCCTCCAAGGGTATCTCGACGGCGATCGCGATCTCGCGCAGCGGCGTGCGCTGGCCGCGAAGCAGCTCGACATCGCACGCGCGGCCGTCGCCTCCAACGAACCCGGCCGCCGGGCCGAGGCGATGCAGGCCGCGGGACGAGCGCTCGGTTTCGACCCCGACTCCGAGGCGGCGGCGCTGATCGGTCAGTTGATGGTCGAGCCGCCGAAGGAATTTCCTGGCGAGCTCACGGTCTCGCTCGAGCGCATGGACCAGCTGCAGCTGGTCCACCAGTCGAAGTTCGCGGTGCGCGCGATGGGGACGTACTTCAGCATGTTCCCGATCCTGGTGTGGATGGGCGTGCTGGACTGGCAGTTGATCGCGCTCATGTTCGCGACGGTGTTCTTCAACATCGCGATGGCGCGCCAGATGCCGGGCAGCCGCGGGATCGTCGTCGTGCTGGTGTTCACGAATGCACTCCTGATCGTCACGGCGGGGCGGATTTTCGGCCCGTTCATCTTCGTGCCGATGTTGTTCACCGGCGTCTCGGTCGCGCTGATCTCGAATCCGTCGATGCTGCATCGCCCACAGCTGGTGATCGCCACCATGATCACGGCCTATCTCGCGCCGTTCGTCCTCGAGCTCGCGGGCGTGTGGTCATCGACCTTCGACATCGTCGGTAATCAGATCGTCGTGACCTCCGAGGCCGTGCACCTCGAGCGCGAAGGCGTGCTCGTGTTCCTGATGGTCGCCGGGAGTATTCTGCTGGTCGTCATGCCGTTGTTCGTCAGATCGATGGCCGTCGCACAGCGCGCGGCGCGGCGTCAGGTCGAGATCCAGGTCTGGCATCTCCAGCAGCTGTTGCCGCGCAAGACCTGATCGCGCGTGGTAGTTTCACCCTATGGCTGGACCACCCCCGAAGAAAATGCGCTGGGATCGCGTCATCCTCTTGCTGTTGTTGCTGGTCGGCGCAGGCGTTGGCGCGTATCTGTTCGCGACGCGCTCCTAGTCCGGCGGCAACGGATCGTCTTTGTCGCGGAACAGGCGCATGCGAACGCGCTCGTGCTGGCGGGCCTTGTAGGCCTCGTGGCTCGATGCGCCGGATTCGTTGCGCTGTGCGGTTTCCTTGTCGGCGATCTGGAACTCGGTCAGCACGAACACCACGTGCGTGAGGTCCGTCGGTAGCTCCGTCTTGGGCAGCAAGCGCTCGACGCGGATCGGCAGATCGGCGACGAAGTTGACGATCCGATACTCGGGACCCGAGAACTCGTTGAGCGGGGCGCTGCGAGGCATCCCGGAGCCCGACATCGCCGGATCGCGCACGGTGCGCCGG
>JACCYD010001040.1 GCA_013696695.1 Deltaproteobacteria bacterium
CTCGCGACCCGTTTAACGATAGCCGGGCCGCGCAGCGCAAGTACCTCGCGCAAGCGTGGACACCGAAGCTCGCCGATCCGGTGCGCAGTGCGGCGCGCAAGTTACTCGCGTCGACCGAGATCGAGGATCAACAGCAGGGCGCGTTCATGCTCGAAGCCGTCGGGCTACCTACCGACGCACCCGCCTTGATCGAGGCACTCACCGCCGCGACGCTGCGCGCGAGTCGCGTTGCCCCCGAGACGGATGCGTATCCAACACCTCGCGGCGCGATGATGGAGCTCTTGCGGGCGACGAAGATGCTGGTCTCGCGCGGGCTGGTGGCGCGTCCCCGACCGGCGACGCTCGGCGAGCTCGTGGTGTGGCTGGTCGCGCTTGATGGAGGGGCACGTCCCGGCGGCTGGGAGGTCGAGCTCGGCAAGTTGTTGAAGCACGACGTCTCGTACCTTCGCGAGCTCGCGCTGACGCATGCACCGAATGCGCTTCCCGCGTCGCTGCATCCGGCCGTGGTCGCGAACCTCGGCCACACCGATGTCGACGTTCAGGTCGCGGCTGCGCTGCTCGCGGCGAACGCGAAGCTCGTGCAACTCGCGCCGAGCGTGGTCAACGCGATGAGGCGTGCCACGGGGCTGCGGCTCAGCATCATCAGTCAGGCGGCCTACCATCTCGGCGCGCGCGTCGATCGGATCGACATGTTGATCGTTCGGCTCGCCGACAAGGCGGTGTTCGACCACGCACTGTCGGAGCTCTGCTCGGTCCTCGCGTACGACGGTCGGTCGATGACGAATGGCAAACCCACCGATGCCGAGCGCGCCGCCGTGATCCCGCACTGGAAGAAGCTGGCCGTCACGCACCGCGCCGACATCGAGAGTGGCACCAAGATCGCGCTGACCGCCGCCACGCCGTCGCTGCTGCCGCCGCAATGGAAGCTCGGCCGACCGGGCGGCGGCGGGGAGTGGCCGTGATGTATAAGGCGGCATGGCATCCATCGATGAAGCGAAGCGCACGGCTGCACGCGCGGCACTGGCCGAGCTCCCCGACGAGGGCGTGATCGGCCTCGGTACCGGCTCGACGACGCGGTTCTTCATCGATGCGGTCGGCGAGGCGGTCAAGGCGGGCAAGAAGTACGTCGGCGTGCCGACCTCCGAGGCCAGCCGCAAGCAGGCCGGCGAGCTCGGCATCCCACTGCTGTCCGACGACGGCCCGTGGGACATCGCGGTGTGTGTCGACGGCTCAGACGAGGTCGATCCGAATCTCGATCTCGTGAAGGGCGGCGGCGGCGCGCAGACGCGCGAGAAGATCGTCAACTACAGCGCGCGCAAGAACGTGATCATCGTCGATGGCTCGAAGCTGTCGGCGCAGCTCGGCATGACGTGGTCGGTGCCGATCGAGGTGTTGCCGTTCGCACACCTCGCCACCAAGAGCCACCTCGCCAAGTTCGGCGCGCCGGTGTTGCGACCCGCAAAGCAGGGCGAGGGTCCGTGGAAGACGGACGCCGGAAATCTGATCTACGACGTCAAGACGGGGCCGATCGCGAACGCGTCGGCGCTCGATACGCAGCTGCGCGCGATTCCGGGTGTCGTCGAGACGGGGCTGTTCGTCGGTCGCGCCGATATCGTGCTCGTCGCGCGCGAGTCCGGCGTCGAGCGGCTCGTGCGCAAGAAGTAGCGAGGCGATCACCCGGATCCAGGTGTCCGGAATCATGTCCGAGCCAACCCCGCGCGGATCGCCTAGCATGTCCTCGTGAACCGGTTTCTCGCTCTCGTGGTGCTCGTCTTCGGGTTCCGGCTGGTCTGTCAGTCCGCCGAGCCGTCGATCCGGATCGCGACGTTCAACATCGAGGACTTCCCGAAGGACGATCGCCAGATCGCTGGCGCGTTCACCGAGATCTCCGCGCTCGAGGCGCCGATCGTCGGCGTGCAGGAGATCATGGATCCGCGTCGGTTCGAGCACGCGATGCGCGAGCGGCTCGGCGCCGACTGGCAGGTGACGTTCGAGCCGTTCGAGCAACTCGGCTATCGCCACACCGGCGTGTTGTTCGATCGCAGTCGCTTCGCGCTGGTGTCCTCGACGTTCCACGACGAGACCAAGCTCGACGGCCGCAACAAGGGCGTGCTCGAGGTGCGGCTCCGCCCCGAAGCCGGCGGCGCGGTCATCCGCGTGCTCGTCGTCCACCTCAAGGCCGGTGGCGATGGCCGCGAGATCCGCGCGCGGCAACACGAGGCGCTCGCCGGCATCGTTGCCGCGGCGAATCGCTCCGGCGATCGCGTCGTCGTGCTCGGCGACTTCAACGCCACGCATGACGTCGAAGATCGCGCCGACCTCGCCAAGCTCGCGGCGACCTCGGGCCTCCACTGGTCGACCGAATCCCTCGCGTGTAGCGCGTTCTGGCGCCGCGAAGATGGCTGCCCACGCTCGCGCCTCGACCACGTCGTCGCATGGAGCGCCGGCACGGTGTCAGTCGCCGGTGCGTGCGCCACCGACGGCTGCGACTGGGAGAACAGCTGCCCGCTGTACTCGACGCAGATCAGCGATCACTGTCCCGTCATCGTCGACCTCGACTGATCACGGGATCATGACGATGTGAGGGCCGTCGCGACCAGCGTCGTCGCGACGGTCGCCGGCAGCCACCAGCGCCGCATCCGGTTGATCACCGCGCGGGCGATGCGACGCGCGGCAGATCGACGATGTCGAACGACCATGGTCACCGGCGCGACCGCCGCGAGGGAAATCCGTTGACGCGGACGCGTGGGAACCACCGGCGCTTGCGGCAGTGGCGCGGCCTTGCCGTGCGCGACGCGGTCGATCAGCTCGGTCGGCACCGGCTGCGACGCCGCAAACACCACGGGCTTGGTCATCGGCGCGACCCCGAGCAGCGTCGCGATCACGTCACGCCCGACTGTCTTGGTCGTCGGGTCATGTGGGATCTCCGTCGGGATCGTCGCCGAGCTTTCGATCGGCGGTGCCGAGTACGAGATCGCGACCGACATGGTGGCCACGGTCACGACGTCGATGTCCTCGGCGACCAGGTTGCAATCCACGAACGCCGATACCAGATCGTCGTTCATGTCGGTCAGCGGATTCGCCGGCAGCACGATCGGCGAGCCCGGCGCGCGCGGCTCCTGTATCTCAACGCAAAGCGGCGGCATCTCGATCGTCGGCGTCTCGACCTCGGAGACCACGCTGGGTGACGCCGCGAGCAGCATCTGCAGCTGCGTCTTCGGCGGAATCGGCACCGCGGTGCTGCCCGGATCGATCAGCAGCGCGAACAGCTCGCCACACTTGTCATCGAGACGATGAATGCCGAGGTGCAGGCCGGGCCGCTTGAACCTGTGGTTGCCGTGTGTCCACGCATCGAGCACCACACCTTCGCCGCGCAACACCATCGAGCCGTCCGCGAGCCGGACCGAGAACGCCGTGGCGGTTCCGATCGGCCGCGTATCGGTGCTCGGGATGAAGCAGGCGGTTGGAGAACAGTAGCGGTTGAACATCGCGACGAACTGTTCGCGCGACGTGCACCGCGTGACGATCCGAATCGCTTCGAGTTGTGCGTCCACCGTGAACCAAGAGTAGTGCGCCGGGTCCGTCGAGAAAATTGAGGGAAAGTGACGCGGTTGTGCGCGGCAGTTGTACGTGCCGAAGGAGGGTCAGGCGGCTCACCAAACGAATTCCCGTGAATCGCGTCTCTCGACGCGCAGAGGTGCGAAACCACACCGTCGCGCGCGAGCGATCGCCAATCGTGGTTTCGTCTCACGGTGCGATCCCCCGAGCGTGAGAGCTGCATTAG
>JACCYD010001067.1 GCA_013696695.1 Deltaproteobacteria bacterium
TCGCCACGCGGTGCTCGACGACATCGCCGATGCCCATCCCGTCGAGCAGCTGCTCGGCCTCGAGAACGCGGTGGCGCGCTGGAGCGTCGAGCGCGATGCGGCGCCGGAGCTCCGACCGCTGCTCTCCGAGCTCGCACCCTACTGCGAGCATCTGCGCGAGCGCATGCAGCTCGCCGGGCACGATCGGCCGCGCGCAGGTCGGCCGCGGCTCGCCTACGACTCCGACGCCACGCCTCGCGACGATCACGCCGCCTATCGCGACATCGTCGAGCTGATCAGCGCGCTCGGCCGACTCACGGCGAGTATTTGAACGACACCGTCTTCGAGCTCGCGCTGGTGCCGCGCTCCGGTGCCAGCAGCGTGATCGCCGCCGTGTAGCTGCGCGCCTTCACCAGCTCGAACGCGCCGCCGCACATGCCGTGGCCGATCGACAGCTCGCCGTTCTTCACGCGCACGTAGCCCGCGCTCCGCCGCTTCGATCCATCGTCGACCAGCTCGACATACGCGAGCGACGCCGCCGATCCCGCGGTCACCATCACGGACTTCGCCGGGCCGCAGCCAAACTCGGTCTGCGTCTGTGAGGTCACGCTCGGCGCGCTACTCCACGTCGCCGGCGCCGCGTTCGGCGGTGCTGCGACGACGGTCAGCACGTGCTTCGGCGGCTGACCACCCGCGACCACGGTGTGCTTGCCGGGCGCGAGCGGGCGCTCGGGCTGGAACACGTACTGCGTCGAGCCCTGGCCACCGTGCGTCGCCGTCAGCGTGACCTTCGCCGGCTTTCCTGACGGGTCCTCGATCACGAGCTTCGGGGCCTTCGTCGCGCAGCTCATCTCGATCACGATGCTCGGTTGGCCTTCGACCACCGACTCGGTGAGCAACCACGCGCCGCATGCGCAATCCGCTTCCGCGGTGGCTGGAGAGACGGCGAGGACCGCGAGGGCGAGCAGGATCTTCATCTCGATGATGTGTCAGCGAAGCGGTCCGAGGTGTCGCTCACGGCGCGTAGGTGAACGACACCGTCCTCGACATCGAGCTCGTGCCACGCTCCGGCGCCAGCAGCGTGATCGCCGCGGTGTAACTGCGCCCCTTCATCAGCTCGAACGCGCCGCCGCACATGCCGTGACCGATCGCGAGCTCGCCGTTCTCGACACGCACGTACCCGGCGGTTTGCTGCTTGGAGCTCACGTCGACGAGCTCGACGTACGCGAGCGACGCCGTTCCCGCGCTGACCTTGACCGTCTTCGCCGGGCCACACCCGAACTCCATCTGCTTCTGATCGGTCACGCTCGGCGCGCTGCTCCACGCCGGTAGCGAAGCATTTTTCGTCGCCGCGACGACGGTCAGCGGCAGCGGATCATAGCGACCGTCGACCAGCACCTTGTACGTGCCGGGCAGGAGTGTGCGGCGCGGCTCGACCACGAACTGCGCCGACCGGCTGTACCCGTCGTGGGTCGCCGTCACCGCGATCGCCACCGACTTTCCGGCCGCATCCTCGAGAGTGATCGTTGGCGCCTTCTGCGCGCAGCTGGCGGCGACCACGATCCTCGGCTGCCCTTCTGCGACCGACGTGGTCAGCAGGTCCGCGCCGCAACCGCACTTCGCCTCCGCACGCTCGGTGCCGATCGCCAGGACCATCGCTGCCAAAAGGAGTGTCTTCATGTAGAGGTCTTGTCAGTGATACCGCTCGAGGTGTCGCGAGATGATCCCAGCCAATTTCGCCGCGTTAGCCCTAGCTCGGGCAAGGCGTCTTGGCGCCGGCGCACCCTGGCGCCGTGCAATCGTCGGGAAGGATCGCGCAGGTCTTGTCGGGCAGCAGACCGACCTTGAGCTCGACCGTCTCGGTGACGCCCGGCGGGCACTCGATCTTGCGCGGCACCGGCGGATTGCAATCGGCGTTCGGCGGGCAGTCCGCCTCCGGTTCCTCGGCGTGGCAACCGCCATCCCCGTTCTTGTTCTTCTCGACCGTCCACACCTCGACGAGCTTCGCCGGCAGCTTCTGCCCGGCGGGCAGCGGACACGGCGTGGCCAGCTTCACGCACGACGTGTCGACGCAGCCCTTCGGCACGATCCCGCAGCGATCGGGCGTGACCTGGGCGACGCGGATCACCGTGCGTCCCGACGTGCCGGCGGGACACTCGACCGCGAGCGGCGCCGGCGGATTGCACTTGGTGTTCGGCGGGCACTCGACGACGAAGTCGGCCTCGCACGCTCCCGCATCGACACGCCGGACGTCCCATTCGACCTCGAACGCGGACGGCTTCGGCGGCGGCAGTTGCACCTCGGGTGGCGGCGGGTTGTTCGTGCGTTCGGGTTCCTTCTTCGAACAGCCCCCGACGAGGGAGATGATCAGCGGCGCGGCGAACACGGTCCTGCGTCGAAACGCTGACATGCCGTCATCGTACTCGACTCGGCCGCGCGCGATCGCGCCGCTGGTACGCGCGACCAAGCCCGACGTGAAGCTCGCCGCCGCGATCACCGCGATGATCTCCGCGTTCGACAAACCGTAACCTCGCTTCTCGGGCGCACTTTCCCGCCGCCGCGAATTTCCGGCGTTGACAACCCAGCGTCGTCGAGCACACTGGCGAACCTCGAGTTGCGCGCGGCGGCTTCGCCTGCGGTGCGATTCGAGGTTCACCGGCGCACCGCGCCATCGCTGGAGGCTCGAACCATGCCCACTGCAACTCAAGACACCATTGCCCCGTCGACGGACGGGGAGGACGGGGGCGTGCCGTGGAGCCGCCGTCTCGACACTTCCTGTCGGAGCGCTACGACGTAGCCATCGTCGGCGCGGGACCGGTGGGTCTCGCGATGGCGATCGAGCTCTCGCGGCTCGGGCTCGCCGTGCTGGTCCTCGACCGGCGCCCGCCGATCGAGCGCGATACGCGTGCGCGGCCGCAGCTGCTGGTCGCGCGGACCGGTGACCTCGCGCATCTCGCGCAGCTCGGTGTCGACGTGCGCGACGACAAGCTCGTGTCGCTCCTCGCGGTGCGGACCGAGAGAGACCTGTCGTCGGGCACGATCGTCTCCGGTGAGCTGCGCGCGCTGCCGACCTGGTACGACCGCGCGCCGGATTTACTGGCGCTCGCGGCGCAGCCACCGATCGCGCTGGTGCCGATCGCGAAGCTGCAGCAAGCGCTGCTCGCTCGCGCGATCGATCTCGGCGCGGAGGTTCGCTACGGCTGCGACGTCACGCGGCTGCGCCGTCACGCCCGCGAGGTCTCCCTCGTGTGCGCCGAGGGTCAGTCTGCGCGCGCGCTGCCGCATCGCGCGCTACATGCGCGCGCGACCATGGCGGTCGTCGCGACGGGTGCGGCGCGTCCACTGATCACTAGCTTGCTGCGCGAGCCAGCCTCGGTTCTTCCCGAGCAGCGGCTGATCGCCGGTGTGTTCGCGATCGGTGGCGACCGCGGCCGCTGGGTGCGTGTCGAGATCCCGGTGCCGGGCCATCCCGAGTCGGTGCGCTGCACGCTGTTGCAG
>JACCYD010001102.1 GCA_013696695.1 Deltaproteobacteria bacterium
GATCCAAACCGGCTCTGGCTCGGCAGCGGGCTCGGGCTCGGGATCCGGGCCTGGATCCGAGATCGAGATGGAGCCGGATCCAAAAACTGTCGAGAACGTCGCACCCAAGACCACCGCGCCCGAGGCCGAGGACGAAGCGCCCGACGCACCGATCACCGAGAAGGACGTCGAGAAGCATGCCCCGCCGGTCCCGACCCGCGCCGCGACCACCCGGGACGCGCTCGTCCTGATCAAGGAGGGCAAGTCCGAGCTCGCGATCGCGAGCCTCCGCACGCTGTGGAAGAAGGCCCCGAAGAGCGGTTACATCCCGTTCTTGCTCGGAAATCTCTACTTCGACAAGAGCTGGTGGTCGATCGCGATGGATCACTACCGGATCGCGATCAGCAAGAACGGCGGCTACCGCCAGAACTCGACGCTGAACCGCAACATCATCCGCATGCTCGCGAGCAACAGGACCCGCGGGAAAGCAGACTTTTTCCTGCGCAAGACGATCGGCAAGCCGGCGGTGCCGTATTTGAAGCTCGCAGCGCAGTCCGAGAAGAACTCGACCGTCCGCAGCTACGCCGCAGGACTCGCGAAGGCCATCGGCGGGCGTTGATCGCCTCGGCGCAGTGACGACTGACCTAGCCGCTTGACAGTTGGGGGGGATTCCGTAAAGTCTCGCGCCCTCGACAGAACGCGTCGGCTTGCAAGGCGCCAGGACCCATCTAGATGCCCACGATCAATCAGCTCGTCCGTAAAGGTCGGGAGAAGATTCGCCAAAAAAGCGCTTCCCCCGCCCTCAAGCAGTGCCCGCAGAAGCGCGGCGTCTGCACCCGCGTTTACACCACGACGCCGAAGAAGCCGAACTCCGCGCTCCGCAAGGTCGCGCGCGTTCGTCTCACCAACGCGATGGAAGTGACGTCGTACATCCCGGGCGAGGGGCACAACCTCCAGGAGCACTCGGTCGTCCTCATCCGCGGCGGTCGCGTGAAGGATCTCCCGGGCGTTCGCTATCACATCATCCGCGGCACCCTCGACACCACCGGTGTCCAGAACCGCAAGCAGTCGCGCAGCAAGTACGGCGCGAAGCGTCCTAAGTAAGAAATCAGGGAACTGCCATGCCTCGTAAAGGTGAAGTAGCGAAGCGTCAGGTCCTCCCGGACCCAAAGTACACCGACGCCCCGGCCGATCAGCGCCGCCGTCTGACCAAGTTCGTCAACGTCGTGATGCGCGACGGCAAGAAGGCCGTTGCCGAGGGCATCGTCTACAAGGCGTTCGACATGGTCGCCGAGCGGGCCAAAGATGATCCGTTGAAGGTGTGGGACCGCGCGCTCGCGAACGTTCGCCCGCGCGTCGAGGTCAAGAGCCGCCGCGTCGGTGGCTCGACGTACCAGGTTCCCGTCGACGTTCGCCCCGATCGATCGCTCGCGCTCGGTATGCGCTGGCTGGTCGAGTACGCCCGTGCACGCAACGAGAAGACGATGATGGATCGCCTCGCGAACGAGATCGTCGATGCCGCACAGAATCGTGGCAACGCGGTGAAGAAGCGCGAAGACGTTCACAAGATGGCCGACGCCAACAAGGCGTTCGCTCACTACCGCTGGTAACCAACGCTGCTCTGAACCAATAACGGTTTGGAAGGTGGCTGCGCCCGAGAGGCAGCCAAACCGCCAGAACGATGCCGACGAAATCCGAAAAAACGAGCGGGCCAGCAATGGCCTCGGTCCGCGTGGACCGCACCCGAAACATCGGGATCATGGCTCACGTCGATGCCGGCAAGACGACGACCACCGAGCGGATCCTCTTCTACTCGGGCGTGACGTCGAAGATCGGCGAGGTCGACGATGGCTCGTCGGTCACCGACTGGATGCAGCAGGAGCAGGAGCGCGGCATCTCGATCGTCGCCGCCGCGACCACGTTCAACTGGCACCAGCACGTCATCAACCTGATCGACACGCCGGGCCACGTCGACTTCACGATGGAAGTCGAGCGCTCGCTCCGTGTCCTCGACGGTGCCGTCGCCGTGTTCTGCGCGGTCGCCGGTGTGCAGTCGCAGAGCGAGACCGTCTGGCGGCAAGCGGATCGCTATCGCGTGCCGCGTCTCGCGTTCATCAACAAGTGCGATCGCGTCGGTGCGGATCCCGAGCACGTGATCGCCGAGATGCGCACGCGGCTCGGCGCGCATCCGATCCAGATCCAGCTGCCGTTCGGCATCGGTCCGAGCTTCCTCGGCGTGATCGACCTGATCACGATGCGCGCGCGCACGTGGGACGCGTCGACGTTCGGCGCCACGTTCCACGACGGCCCGATCCCGCACGGCCACGTCCCGCAGGCGAGCCTCGCACGCGAGCAGATGCTCGAAGCGATCGCCGAGCTCGACGACGAATTGATGGCAGCCTGGGTCGCCGGTCGCGAGCTCCCGGTCGTAACGATCCGCGCCGCGCTGCGCCGGGTGACGATCAGCGGCCGCGGCGTCCCGACGCTGGTCGGTGCCGCGTTCAAGAACCAGGGCATCCACAACCTGCTCGACGCGGTGCTCGATTACCTGCCGTCTCCGTCGGAGATTGGCCCGCTGCGCGGCCGCGATCCCAAGGATCCGACCGCCGCACCGACCGTGGTGCGCCAGGTCCACGCCGCCGAGATCGACGCGGCTCCGCTCGCCGCGCTCGCCTTCAAGGTCCAGAGCGACGACGCCGGCGGCCAGCTGACCTACGTCCGCGTTTACACCGGCTGTCTCCGCGTCGGTGATTCGGTGCTCGACGCGACGCGGGGCCACCTCGAGCAGGTCGGCCGCCTGGTCCGGATGTTCGCGAACCATCGCGAGGACGTTCGCCAGATCGAGGCTGGCATGATCGGCGCGCTGTTCCACCCCGCCAGTGCCGCCGCCACCAAGCTCGCGACCGGCGACACGCTGTGCGATCCACGCGCGCCCATTCTTCTCGATCCGATCGTGGTCCCCAGCGCGGTGATGTCCGTGCTCGTCGAGCCCGAGACCGAGGAAGACATCGCGAAGCTCGACCGCGCCCTCGCGCGGCTCTCGATCGAGGACCCGTCGTTCCGCGTCCGGACCGACTCGGAAAGCGGGCAGATCATCATCTCGGGGCTCGGCGAGCTCCACCTCGAGATCGTCGTCGATCGGCTCAAGCGCGAGTTCGGCGTGTCCGCGCGCGTCGGCAACCCGCAGGTCGCGTACCGCGAGACGGTCACCCGCCGCGCTGAAGGCGAGAACCGGTTCGTGAGGCAGCTCGGCCCCCGTGGCGAGTATGGCCATGTAAAGCTGGTGGTCGAGCCTACCGATCGTGGTGGCGGATACGTCTACGAGAACCGCGCAGCCGCCACCGAGATCCCGCAGGAGCATGCGTCCGCCGTCGAGGACGGTGTCTCCGAGGCTGTCCTCCGCGGCGTGATCGCCGGCCACCCGCTGACCGACCTCCGGGTCCAGGTCGTTGGTGGCAGCTATCACCCCGTAGATTCGAACAATTATGCCTTCAAGGTCGCAGGCTCCAAGGCGCTCGTCGCCGCCGCCAGCAAGGCAGGCCCGACCATGCTGGAGCCGGTGATGTCGCTCGAGGTCACGACTCCCGACGAGCACGTCGGAGATGTCCTCGGAGATTTGCACTCCAGACGCGGGAAAGTCGCTGGAGTTGCTGCCCGACCTGGTGTACAGACCGTCGCCTGTTTTGTCCCGATGGCAACGATGTTCGGCTATTCGACCGATTTGCGGTCGCGAACGAAAGGCCGCGCGACATACGCGATGGAACTAGACCACTACGCCGAAGTCCCCCAGCAGATCCGCGACGAACTCACGCGCGCGCGCGGCTAGCTACTGACGAGACCTGAAGAGAACTAAGAGAACGAAGAGGAGCCATGTCGAAAGAAAAATTCGTCCGCAACAAGCCCCACGTCAACATTGGAACGATCGGCCACGTCGATCACGGCAAGACCACGTTGACCGCTGCGATCACGAAGGTTCAGTCGACCAAGGGCTTCGCCAAGTTCACCGCCTTCGATCAGATCGACAAGGCGCCGGAAGAGAAGGCACGCGGCATCACGATCTCGACGGCGCACGTCGAGTACGAGAGCGACAAGCGCCACTACGCGCACGTCGATTGCCCGGGCCACGCGGACTACATCAAGAACATGATCACGGGCGCCGCGCAGATGGACGGCG
>JACCYD010001187.1 GCA_013696695.1 Deltaproteobacteria bacterium
GCTCGGACCTTCGGCGCGTTCGCCGAGCGCACCGACGAGCCCGGTGACCGGCACGAGCAGCGCCGGCTCGAGCGCTGCGACCAGCTCTGCGTGGCTACACGTCGCGATGCGATGTCGCTGGGTCTCGTCGATCGCGGCGGTCACCGGTGCGCGGACGATGACCTCGGTGACCGGGACGATCTCCAGCACGCGTGCGGCCCACGCCTGCAAGTCGGGATGCAGGCGCGCCGCGAGCGAATTCGCGAGCGAGATCTCGAGCTCGCGCGGCAGGGCATCGGGTCCGTCGATGATCGCGACGAACGGAACGAGCAGGGCATCGTCGATGTCTGCGATCGCCGCGACGAGCCACTTGTCGGGCAGCTCGCGCGCGATCATCCGGGCAACGCTCAGGTTGCCGTCGCGGAGCAGCACCGCCAGCACGCTGGTCGCCGCACCGCGATCGAGGCGATGCACCAGCGCAGTCGCCGCTGCTGCGACGCGCTGCACGTCGACATCGGTGCGCGCGACCAGTGCGAGGAACGCGTCGGCGCGGTGCCGGCGCGGAATCTGATCGACGAAGCTGAACAGCCGCGTGTCGCGCAGCACGCCGAGGGCTCGCCCGGCGAGGACGATGTAGCGCGCGATGTTTGCCTTCTCGACCTTCGCGAGCCAGGCCAGCTCCAGCGCGGGAGTCTCCCGCGGAAGCCGGCACAGCTCGTCCCAGCCACGATCGCTCGCGATCAGCCGCTCGACGATGGTTCGTTCTCCGAGCAGCTTCGCGAGCCGCTTGAGCCGGCTGCCGCCGAGCCCGACGATCGCGGTGGCGAGCGCGAGATCCTCGCGCACGAGCGGGAGCTGCAGGAGGCGCTCGATCTGCGCGCGTGGCAGCCGCACCGGCCACTGGTAGCGAAACAGGCCGGCGATCGCGGCATCCGCCACCGTGCGATCGCCGAGCGCGAGCACGCCCGCGGATGCCAGGCAGCGCGGCTCGAAGGCGATCGCGGTCTCGAGCAGTGCACTCCGTCCGCGTGACGGTGCCGTGCCGCGAGCGATCTGCGAGCACAGCGACGTCCAGATCCGGCGGCCGAGTGGCGTCGGCTTGCGCGCGATGTTCGGGACGAGGCGTTGCTCGAGCACACGCTCGGCGAGGTCGACGTCAGCCTTGTCCCCGTGATCGAGCACGTGCTCGACTGTGGCGACCAGCTGGTCGATGACGTCGCGACCGGGCGCCGGCACGAGCTCCTCGCTGACGAGCACGGCGTACGTCTCGACCTGCTCGGGCGAACGCCGCAGCTCCTTCTGAAAGAACGCGGCGAGCTCCGGCGGCGAGACGCGAAACGCGACGTCGAGCAGCTCGCGGGCCGACAGCGTTCCCGCGCCATGCAGGTCGAACGCGAGAGGGAGTGGCGCACTCGGCCACGCGGCGTTCTCCGTCAGATCGGCACATGCCGGATCGGCGCGCAGATAGATCGCCAGCTTCGACGCGGCCGGCGGCATGGCCTCGAGAGATGCGCGGCGGATCTCGACGGTCCGATGAAACACCGCGTGCGCGTACCGATTCGGAGCATCGCGCGCGGTGAGGCGCAGTGCATCCAGCGCGGCCATTCGCACCGACGCCTCGCCATCATCGAGGCCGCGCACGATCGCTCGCACACCCTCGACGCCGGTCGCACCTGCCAGGGCGCGAAGCACCGCCGCACGCAACGCGACCTCGGGGCGATCGACGAGCGCCCGCAGCTTGCCGAAATACGGCGAACGACGCGCGAGCGTCCACGTCGCGAGCTGCGCGAGCGAGTCCGGCGATGGCTCGCCGCTCCAGATCTCGAGGTCGCGCATGGCGAGGATTGTATTGGCTACCTGGGGGAGCGGGCTGCGTCCTGCGGTCGATGTCGGGTGGCGTTGCCGGCCAGCCCAAGTGCCGGCAATCGCACCCACCAGTGGCTGGCATCGCGGTTGCTCGTTCGTCGAGCACAACTCGAACACGGGAGCACATCAATGAAGCAACTGAACTCGATCGATTCGACCGCGCTCAAGACGGTTACCGGCGGCGCGACCTGGGGCGGCTGGAACAACAACAGCTGGGCGGCGAAGACCGACTGGGCCGCACCGACGACGGCGGCCAAACCGGTGACCCCGAGTTGGAACACCGGCTCGTGGAACTGGGGCAGCCGCTAAGGCGGCTGGCTCGAAAAAAGTTACCGGGCGCACGCAGTCGCAGGGATCGACGGATCTCGCAAGTCTCCGAAGTGGTTTGCACGCAAGTGCCGCGTGCAGAACGCGTAGGAGAAGATCACGAGGTCCGGCGATACCATCCGGATCGGAGTCGATACGGCGACTCGAACCAGCTCGTGCACGGCGCGGTCAGGCGCAGTACAGCTGGAACAAGCACACGTACCGAAGTCGATGGCGCGAGACGTCGATCAGCCCGAAGGTGCCGCTTGCGGATTAACGCAGCACCGGGCAACGCGCCCAGCTGCTCCCACCCGAGGAGCCGTCGCGCAGGCGCGCGTCATCACATCGTGCTCCGGTCCGGGTCGCGTTCGCGGAGCCCGGGTTGGAACTGTTTTACAGATGAGAGATCGACATCGTGTGCACCCTCCGCCGACGAGGCCGCATAGATAAAGCCTCTCGATCGATCGTGCAATGACGATTTCATAACTGCGCGACTCGCGCCGAAAAGCACGAGCCGCGTCGCAGCCGTCGCATGGCGTCGCGCTACGGAGCGAACGCGCCGACCGGGATGTCGAGCATCGACCGATCTTCGCGCGAGATCATCTCCGCCTTCGAACGCACGCTCGGCAGCACGTTGAACGCGAAGTACTGCGCCGCGTACCGCTTGCCGTCGTAGAACGCGCGATCGGGATGATCCGCCGCGACCTTCGCGCCTGCGGCTTCGGCGATCACGGCCTGCTCGAGCAGCAGCCAGCCGACGACCGTCTCCGACATCATCTCGAGGAAGCGGTTCGCGACGGTCGGCACCATCTCCATCTTCCCGCCGCCGAACCACTGCATGAACTTGTTGCCCGTCGTCGTCAGCGACTCCATCGCCTCGGCGAGGATCGCGATGGCGTCCTTGAGCACGGCGTGATCTTTATTGGCCGCGATGAACGTACCGACGTCCTTGCCGAACGCGCCGACGTTCTGGCCGCCGCGCGACATCAGCTTGCGGCCGACGAGGTCCATTGCCTGGATGTGATTGGTGCCCTCGTAGATCGAAAAGATCTTCGAGTCGCGGCAGTACTGCTCGACCGGCCAGTCCTTGAGGAAGCCGGCGCCGCCGAACGTCTGGATCGCGGTGCTGCAGATCGAGAACGCCTGATCGCTGGCGTAGGCCTTGAGCAGCGGAACGAGGAGATCGACCTGCCCGATGTGGTACTCGCGCATCGCCTTGTCGGCTTCGCCATCCGAGCTCGTCTTCTCGATCGCGTTCGCGCGATCCAGGTGCATCGTCAACTTCACGGCGAGAGCGCGGATGCCTTCGACGCGCGACTTCATGTCGAGCAGCATGCGCTTCACGTCGGGGTGCTCGATGATCGGCACGCGCGGTGCGGTCGCATCTTTCCACTGCTTGATCGAGCTGCCCTGCTTGCGGTCCTTGGCGTACTCGAGCGCGTTGAGATACGCCGAGGACGCGAGCGCGAGGCCCTGGATGCCGACGCCGATGCGCGCGTAGTTCATCAGGTGAAACATCTGCGACATGCCGCGGCTCTCGGTGGTGCCGACGAGCTCGCCGATGCAGTTGCCGTTGTCGCCGAACACGAGTTGCGCCGTCGCGTTCGCCTTGATCCCCATCTTGTGCTCGATGCCGGCGACGGCGACGTCGTTCGGAGTGCCGTCGGGGCGAATCTTCGGCACGATGAACAGTGACAGGCCCTTGGTCCCCGCCGGTGCATCGGGCGTTCGTGCGAGCACCATGTGGACGATGTTCGGCGTCATGTCCTGATCGCCGCCGGAGATGAAGATCTTCGTCCCCTTGATGTCGTACTTGCCATCGGGTCGCTTCTTCGCCTGCGTGCTGGCACTACCGACGTCCGAGCCGGCATGCGGCTCGGTGAGACACATCGTGCCGGCCCACTTGCCGTTGAACATCGGCGTCACGTAGGTCTCGTGCTGCTCGGGTGTGCCGAACGCGACGATGACTTCCGCCGCGCCCTGCGTCAGCGCCGGATACATGTTGAAGCTCGTGTTCGAGCCGCACATGAACTCCTCGACCATCATCGCGAGCGAAAACGGGCCCGCCTGACCGCCGTGCTTCTCCTCGACGGCGAGCGTGCGCCAGCCGGCCTCGAACAGCGCCTTCCAGGTGTCCTTGAACGGCGCGGGTACGTGAACCTGGCCATCCTTGAGGGTGCAGCCCTGATCGTCGCCGAGTGCGTTATGCGGACCCATGTACTTCTGGACCCAGCCGTACGCTTCTTCGAGCACCGCGATGCATTCGTCCTTGCCCCAGTTGGGGTAGGGAGCCTTGCCGATCAGATCGTCGAGCTTGAACTGCTCGAACAACAGGAACTGCACGTCGCGGAGGTTGGCCTTGTAGTAATTCTGGCTCGCCATCGGGGACTCCTGAATGAACCGTCATTCAGTTTATGGCGCCTCTAACGCTCCGCGTCAAGCTGTGCGGCGACGCCTTCTGACCGGTCAGCGGTCGCCTGGGGCACGCCACGGATCGCGTGGCCGTTAGGATGCGGTCATGTGCATGTTCAGCGGCCACGTCGAGCAGGTCTCAGCGACGAAGATCTTCGCGGGAGATCTCGCGGATGGTCGGCAGGCACTGATCTATTCGATGACGGTCACCGTCGGGAAGCCGCTCGCGATGGTGCTGCCGCTGCCGGTGCCCGCGCACGGCCCCGAGGATGCGGTCGACTTCGTCAACCTCGACGGGTACGCAGATCTGTTCACGGATCTCGGGAAGGCGTTCGCGAAGCGCGGCACGTATCCCCAGGCGTTCGCGCGTTCGTTATCTCCGACAGGCATGGGCCGCCTCGTCGTTCACGAGGTCGGCGCGTTCGTCGCGTCGTACGTCCCGCACTCGCGCGACTTCGCGCGGCTCGATCCGAGGTTCCGGTTGCCGCCGAACATTCTCGCCGCGCTGCCGCATTACGCGGACTGGGGCTTCGCGGTGTTCCAGCTCGACCCGGGCAAGCAGAAGGAGATCCATCCGATGGCGCTGCGCTTCCCGCGCCGCGTGCCGGGCGCGATCTACTTTCCGCTCACGCACGTGCACGACGGCTACCTGCCAGAGATCGCGGAGCTCGATCACGCGCTGTACTGCCAGGTGTCGCCGCTGATGGGCACGTTGCTCGAATGGGATCCGAGTCACGCACCGCTCGGCAACTACGTCGATGGCAGTCGCGCACACGGACTGATCGATCCCGCCATGGGCGGTCGGGCGAGCGTGATGTCCGGCCCAGCCCCCAATCGCGACCTCTGGCTGCAGCCGCCCGCAGGTTTGACGCTCGACGATCTGTCGGGGCAAGGCGACAGCTTCACGTACCGCGTGCGCACGGTGTTCCACTACGCGTGGAGCAGGTACCACCTGGAGCCGGAGTGGCACGACACCTCGGCGAACAAGCTACCGGCGTTGTGTCGCGGCATTCGCGAAGGTCTCGTCGAGCTGACCGCGCGCAACGCGCGTGCGTGGCAGCTCGGGCCGTACTCCACGAAGCTGCAGCCGTATTTCATGAACGGTGACCAGTTGTGGATCGGCAACGATTACACGACTGGCCAGCGGGTGGAGGAGCCGCTCGGTCCAGGGCGGATCGCGTTCCGGCCGTTCGGCGAGCTGGTCGAGCAGCAAGACATCTCGCTGTCGTTCGCGCAGCTCCCGAACCAGGACGACGCGCGCGCGATCAACTGTGCGCTGAGCGAGATGCTCGATCAGATCGTCGACGATGCGTGAAACCCACAGGGTCGTGTGTCATCGTCGAGCTGTGCGCTGGTCGTCGATCCTGCTCGTCGCGTGTGGCTCGGCTGCGCCACCCCCGGTGCAACCCGTTGTCGTCGTCGCACCCGAGCCCCCAACGCCCACGGCCCCGCCGGCGCGCGTGACGTGTGGGGATGCCGGCACGATCCTGCGCGGCACCGTCGAGGACAGCCGCAAGGCCGGCCCGGCGAAGGAGGCCGCGATCGCCAGCGCGTGTCTCTACGATAAGTGGTCTCAGACAATTCTCGATTGCATCGGCACCGAGCTCGAATCCCGTGGGTGTCTCAAGCAGCTGACCGAAGAGCAGCGTGCGGCGCTCGACACCAAGATGGTGGCGTGGACCGACACCTATCCGGATGAAACCTGGGACAGCGCCGCCGATGAAGAAGCGGCCGAGCCCGAGATCGCGTGTGCCGACGTGATCGGCGATGTCGCGACGTACGCACCACTCCTCACGGTCGTCGGCGACGAGCGCGAGCTCGCGGTCAAGGCGCGCCAGCGGGTCGTGCTCGCGTCATGCGCGACCTGGTCGCGTCCGATCCGGCTGTGCTTCCAGACCACTCCGATCCCGGTGTGTCGCACGAAGCTTCCCCCCGATCGCGAAGCTGCGCTCGCGGCGAGCTTCGCGTCGATCGACGCGGTGCTCGGCCGGATCGCCACCGCGAAGAAGAAACCGGCCGCCACCTACGACTGCAAGGCCGTGGTCGCCAGGCACTACAGCGACGGTGCGTGGAAGGGCAAAGCCGAGCTGCCGAAGAATCCGAAGGCGACACGCGCCGAGCTCGCGAAGCAAGCTGCCGAGCGGAAGCAGCTGATCGCTGACTCGCGCAAGGCGATGCTCGATGCCTGCACCGCGGAAGCGTGGCCCGCGACGCAACGCGTGTGCGAGCTCGAAGGTGGCGGGGAGACCTGCGCGCCTGGACGCGGCGTGCGATGGGGATTCCCCGCGGCGAGCGTGACCACGAAGACCGGGATCGCCGAGTGCGACTCGTACTCGCAGACGGTCGCCGCATGGATCGGGTGCGACAAGGTTCCGCAGCAGGCCAAGGACGCGATGCAACAGGCGTTCGATGCGATGCGCGACAGCTTCAAGACCGCGACGGGCGCGCAGGCGCCGGCACTCGCGAGTGCGTGCAAGCAAGGCGACGACGCGCTTCGCCAGGCGATGAGATCGCTCGGCTGTACGCCGTAGGCCCAGTGTATCCGCGCCACTACGACGCGTGAAGAAGACGTGAACCGCCACCCCGGGCGTTTCCGACTCGCCGTACCGTGAGGGCGTGGAGAGTGGGAGATCACAGCAACGGATGGTGCGGTTGGGGGATGCCACGACCGATGAAGAGGCGCGCGCGTATTTGCAATCACGGCTGACCGCGCTGTGGAAGGTGATGTTCTGGGCGTTCGTCATCCTGATCACGTCGCAGTGGGTGATGTACGAGGTGCTGTATCCGAGCAGCCGGCCGCTGGAGCAGGACATCATCTACGTCACCGCGACGTGCGGCCTGGTGATCCTCGCGGTGATCTGGCGCGGCGTGCTGGTCCGGCGAACGCTCGCGTTCGGTCAGCTCTATGGTCTCGACATGTTCTTCGCTGCGGGCTGCGGCGTGACTCTCTCTGTCGTGGCCGTGCTCGCGTACGATTTTCAGCCGGCTCACTACGTGTGCTTGATCTACGGCGTGTTCGTGGTGTTCACGCGCGCGATCGTCGTGCCGAGCACCGGCCGCTGGACCGCGTTGACCTCGACCGGCACGCTCGCGCCGCTCGTCGCGGGGGCGCTGGTTCTCGCGCTGATCGCCGATGTCATCGCGCCGGGCCCGATGTTCTTCGTGCTCGCGGCGATCCTCGCCGGCGTCACCACGCTCCTCGCCACGACCGGGTCGCGATTGATCTATGGCTTGCGCCGGCAGGTGACGGCGGCGATGCAGCTCGGCCAGTACACGCTCGATCGCAAGATCGGCGAAGGCGGCATGGGTGCGGTGTACCGCGCGCATCACTTGATGCTGCGACGCCCGACGGCCGTGAAGCTGTTACTGCCGGAGCGCGTCGGCGCCGACAACCTCGAGCGGTTCGAGCGCGAGGTCCAGCACATGAGTCAGCTCACGCACCCGAACACGGTCGCGGTGTACGACTACGGCCGCAGCCCCGACGGCGTCTTCTATTACGCGATGGAGTATCTCGGCGGCGGCATCGATCTCGAGCGGCTGGTGCGCACGCGCGGGCCGCAACCGTCGGGTCGCGTCGCGCACATCCTCGCGCAGGTCTGCGGCGCGCTCCACGAAGCGCACTGCAACAACATCATCCATCGCGACATCAAGCCCGCAAACATCATCCTCTGCGAACGCGGCGGCATGCCGGACGTCGCGAAGGTCGTCGACTTCGGGCTGGTCAAGGAGATCACCACCGACACCGGGTCCTCGGCGCAGGTCATCCTCGGGACGCCGGCGTATGTCGCGCCTGAAGCCGTCACCGATCCGAACACGATCGGCCCGGCGGTGGATCTCTACGCGCTCGGTGCGGTCGGCTACTTCATGCTGACCGGCAGGCGCGTGTTCGAGGGCAAGACGGCGGTCGACATGTGCATCCAGCACGTCACGGCGATTCCGCGACGGCCGTCCGAGGTGGCGCCGTCGATCTACGTCGCGCCGGAGCTCGAGGCGATCGTGATGCGGTGCCTCGCCAAGAATCCAGCCGATCGGTTCCCGAGCGCCGATGACATGGCCGCTGCGCTGCGGGTCGTGATCGGACTCAGCCGCGACTGGAGCAATGACGACGCGCGCGTGTGGTGGAGCGAGTTCCGACTGACGGAACGCATGGCGCTTGCTGCGAGCACGACACCCACGCGCACGATGCCAGTGGATCTCGGATCACGCTCGCTCGACGTGAGAAACGCGTGAAAGGTCGGACCACTCACGCTGGCTGGGCTACACCGCAGACATGGACGTCACGCTCGTCGTGCTCGCGATCGTCGTCGTGCTGGTCGCGATCGATGCGATAGGCCGGCTCGACGAGCGCAGGCATCGCAACCCGAGTGATGTCGCGGGCGACGCGGTCTCGATCACGACCCAGAAGATCGTCGTGGACTTGACGGGGCGGGACCGCGACTAATACGGCGTGCGCGTCGTCCTGCTCGGGCTCTGTGCCGCTGCCTGCGGGGACAACGTCGTCGACAAGACAGCTGCGTGCCGGCTGGGGACGGCCGCGAGCGCGTCGACGATCGAAGATCGCTACGTGATCGGTGAGGCCGCACCGTACGCGCCGGATCTCGCGCTCGCCGCACGCGATGGCGAGCTCGAGCAATCGATCGCGGCGCGCCGTCAGGCAGCGTGGCAGATCGTCGAGCGCGTGCTCGCACCCGTGCCGTTCTCAGAGCCCGCGCTCGTCCAACGGTTCGGTGTCGACGCCTCGCTCCCCGCGTGGCACTCCTGGTACGCGAAGGACGACTTCGAGCGCGTGTTCAAGACGCTGTATCGCGATCTCGGGCCGGAGGGTCGAGCCGCACGCGCGCCGCTCGATGTGACGGCGGGCTTCGCGGCGAATGCGGTCGCGCTCGATGACGATCCCGCGTGGTCACCGCAGCGCTACGACGATCACGTCGCGGGGATCGATACGCTCGACAAGCTCGCCGGCATCGGCGGTGCCTCGCGTGTCGGGTACAGCCCTGGTGCGATGGGCCATCTGATCCAGAGCTACGCGAAGCAAGACGCGTGTCGGACGGCAGCCGATCCAGATCGCTTCGCGTTCGATCCGGTGCGCGAGCCGCACGCGGTGACCCAGCGCGAGGCGCTCGAGGTCGGCGAGTGTGAATTGCGCATCGTCGGGCCGGTGCAGGCCGGGCGCGGCGACGTCGTGGTGACGACCACCGGCGAGGGCGACCTCGATCTCTACGTGCGGCGCGGCGCGCCTCCGACGACGGAGAACTTCGACTGTCGCTCCGATGGCGATGCCGCAGACGAAGCGTGCTCGCTCGCAGGCGAGGGCCCGATCTACATCGCGCTGTTCGGCGCCACGGCCGGTCGCGCCGACCTCGAGATCGCGTATGTCACCGAAGACGTCCGCGACCCGGCGTGTCTCGACGGAGAGCTGCCGCGGGATGCAGTGGTGATCAAGGCGGATTGGCGGCGCCAGTTCACCGGGGAGGTGCTGCCGACCTACGACACGTCCGCGTCCGCGATGGCGAACCACCTCCGTGGTGACGCGGTGTGGAGTGCGGGTGGTGAGGCCGATCCGTCGCCGGCCGAGATCTACACGATCGAGCTCCCCGCGGGCCTTCGGTTCCGC
>JACCYD010001195.1 GCA_013696695.1 Deltaproteobacteria bacterium
CGCCGTCGAGCGCTGCGGGAACTGCGTGCGGTCGACGACGTTCAGCTGCTCCCAGCGAATGCCGCGCGCGCGCAGCTCCTTGACCGACGCGACCGACAACCACGAGCCGGTGTTCGCGTAAAAGCCCGTCGCATCGCGCAGCTTGATCGGCGCGAGCAAACCTCCCACCGCGTGCGTGTGACCGAACACCACGACCGACAGCGCCGGATTCGCGGTGAGGATGCGCTTCGCGGCGGTCTCCATCGACTCGCCGAACAACGTGTCGCGCAGCCGCCCCAGCGCCGACGGATCGGTGTGCCGCAGCTCCGACACTGCAGCGCGCATGTCGGGCAGGGCGCGCGCGGCGGCAACCACCGACGTCCACAGGCTATTGAGATCCGGATCGTAGAGCAGTCGCATCAGGCCGTTCGCGATCGACGTCGCCTTCGGATCGCCGTTCGCCATCCGATCGCCGAGCTGCCCGAGGACATCTCGCGCCGATGGGCCGCTGTCACCACCCGGCGTGCCGAACACGCCTTGCAGCACCGCACCGACCGCATCCTTGTTGAGCTCGCGCGTCTCGGCCACCCGCAGCAGATCGATGAAGCGCAGCGCGGCGCCGAGATCGCGCTTCGGATCGGGGTTCTCGCGAACGGCCCACAGGATCGCGGCGGATTCCGGGTACAGGTTGTCGATGAACGGGATCTGGCGCTCGGTCTCCGTATAGAAGGCGTCGACGAAGATCTCGCCCCAGCTCGATTGCAGGCGGCATCGGCCCTCGCGATCGCGGCCGAACGGCGCGTGGCGCGTGGCGAACTTGTTCGCGGCATCGAAGGCGTGGCCATGCTCGACGTGGACGCCGCCGTGCTCGTACGCGGCCGCCTCGACGAACAGCAGGCGCGTCGGATCACTCGGTGCGATCGCGCGCGCGATCTCGAGCTGCACCTTCGGCCACAGCAGATCCGCATCGTGATTGCCGGCGACGATGACGACGCGGTGATCGCCGCGGGCGATCAGCTCGCCGAGCGCGCGGAACACGTCGCGGTGCGCTGCGATCACGAGGCGCGTGGCATCGAGGCTGAACTTCTGATCGGCCGCGAGCACGGGCCCGCCGGGCTGGACCTTGTCGTCGTGCTTCGGCAGCACCTTGAGCGCCGCCGCGATCTGCCAGTACTCGATGAAGTCGCCCGCGATCACGAGATCGATCGGAGTTGCCGAATGGTGCTCGAGGAACGCGCGCCAGTCGGCTTCGGCGTAGAAGTCTTCGATGCCGGCGAAGCGCGGATCGCTCGCACCCGGCCCGAGGTGCAGGTCGCTGACGATCACCTTCTTGCGAAGCACGGGCTCGGCGTCGACGGTGACGTGATACGCGTCGCCACGTGCGAGCAGGTGATCGCAGAGCGCGCGATCGTCGAGCTTCGCGAGCGGGAAGCGATCCACGAGCTTGTCGTCGGCGGGCGGCGCGTGCGGTCCGCCACACGCGACGAGCGCAACCAGAGCGAGCCTCATGGGCGTGAGCGTAGCAGGCGTCACTGCAGGTAGTTCGTCGGGTTCCTGTCGGCCATGTCGAAGTACTGGTCGATCGCGTAGCTGACGGCCGTCTTCATGAATTCGCGGAATTGTTTGGCACGCGCCGTCATCCCGGCGCGGACATAGAGCGCGTAGAGCGAGGTCGGTTCGCTCGAGCCGAACCACTTCATCTTCTCGAGCGACGCGAGCGAGGCGTCGTGCTTGCCGGCGACCAGGTCGGCGACGGGCTGCTGCTTGAGGTAATCGAACATCAGCTTCCAGCTCTCGCCGGCGGGGATGCTGCCGCCCCACCAGTGCGCGGGCTGGCTCATCTTCTCGATCACGTCGCCGAGCTGCGCGAGATACGGCTTCGGATCCTTGCGCGCGAGCTCGTTGAGGAACAGCGGCCGATAGTCGGTGGTGAGGTTCGCGGCCATCGTGGGGCGAGCCTGGTCGATCGCGAACGACAGCAGGCTCATCGCCGCGGCCGCGCGCACCTTGCCTTCGGGATCCTTGAGGAGCTTGTCGAGCAGCCGCAGCAGACGCGCATCCTGCGAGAAGCCGATGCCGAGCGCAGCGGCGATCCGGACCTCTGGTGCCTTGTCGCTGACCGCCGCGTTGATCAGCGTGCGATCGGCGAGCTCCGCACTGACGAGCACCGCCGCGCGGCGCACGGCGACGTCGGGATCCCTCGCCCATCCCGCGAGCGTGGCGGCCGGCAGCGACGTGCGGCCGAGCGCGCGGATCGCGAGCGCCTTGAGCTTGGGGTTGGTGTTGGCGACCTCGAGCAGCTCCTTGGTGGCGAGCATCGCGGCGGGCGAGGGATTCGGCTTGCGTGGCGAGAGCCCGGCGATGTTGCCCTTGCCGATGCCAGCGAGCCAGTACGGTGCGTCGCGCTCGACGAAGTACGGCCCGTCGGATCCGAACGCCGTGATCGCCGCGGTGGCGACCGCTTCGTGCTTCGACAGGACCAACGGGCGAAGCTCCGCGAGCGTCGCCTTGCGATCGAAATCCTTGAGCTTGCTGAGCCGGCCGCCGCTCATCAGCTCGAGCTCCTCGATCGCCTCGACCGCGAGATCGGGATGGGCGAGGGCTCCGCGCAGCTCGGCCCAGGCAATCTCGGTGATCGTGGTGCCGCTGTGTGGCTTGTCGTCGGCGGCGACCAGCACTCCCTGCCGCGCCTTTTGCGTGTGGTCCTTCTGGAATTGCTTGAACGAGCCGTCCTTGCCCGCCAGCGCGAAGATCAGATAGCTGCGACCTGGCTTGTCGATCTCGTACGCGAGCGGCGAGTAGCCCATGCCGATGCCGGCCTTCGGAGCGTAGTGGTAGTGGCGAAACTTGATCGTCTTGCCGGGCTTGCCCTTGAACGTCGACACCACGCGCAGCTGGGTCTCGTGCACGTCGTAACCCGTCACCTTGACGAAGCTCGGATCGACCACCGCGCGGTCGGAGATCACGGTGGCCTTGCACACCAGATCCACCTTGTTCGCCAGATCCTCGAGCGGAACCGCGGGGCCGACGGGATACGCGCTCGCCGGCGTGGCCACGAGCACGAGGAACAAGATCAACGCACGACGACGCCAGGCCATATCACGAGCGTAACAGACGGAGGTGCGCTCTTCGAACGCGGCGGAGGACCGCACGAGAGGGTGACGAGCGCCACGAGGATCCACAGCGGCACGACCACGAAACCGGCGAGACCATGGGCTTACGGCAGCTGCTTCCAGGCGCGCCGCGCAGGCAGGAATGTGGTCACACAGATGGCAGTTAGCGTCGCGACTCGAACGACACCACGCCGAGCGGCTCGCCCGATCCGCCCTCGTTCGCACGGTACTGGTAGCCCACCGCGAAGCGACTCCACTTGAACTGGATCCCCGCGCGCCAGGCAAGCTGCAAGCCTTCGCCGTAGCCACCCGGCAAGGCCAGCTGTGGATCGACGACGTCGATCGCAGCGGCGGCGAGCTCGACGTGGAGCACGACGTGACGCGTGATCGCCGAGCCGGTGGCGGCCGCCTCGACCGACGACACGCCGGCACCGACGGAGAGCTGCGTGTCGACGCTACCCGCGCCCTCGAACGACAGCACGCGGCCGGCGAACATCCAGGCGCTGCGTGCTCGCCCACCCGCGAGGATCCCGGTGCTGCGGTCGTCTGCGTAACGCGCTTGCAGACCTTCGTCGAGCGTCGAGCCGGTACCGCTGAGCTCGTGCCAGGCGTTCTGCATCTTGCGCCCGCCGAAGTTGCCGCCGAACGTGGGCCCGGCGCGACCGGAGAGCTCGAGGTGCGGCCACGCGCGCTCGGCGATCGCGATCAGCTCGAGCTGATCCCACCGGCGATCGTCGACGCGCGACGTGATCCAGCGGTGCATGAATCCGCCACCGAACGTGATTCCGTCGCGCGTGCGGCGCAGCGAGGCCACGTTGTCGTGCGTGAAGCCCGAGTCGTCGAACGGTGGACGCAGCTTGCTGAACACGTCGTTGCGAAGCGCGGCGTACGTTCGCCAGAGGACGTCATCGTCGGCGCGCGCGGTGCCGGCGAGCAGGAGGAGGATGAGGACGACCCGCATCACCACCAGCGCGATCAGGCCGTCACGGTGATGGTTTCGAAGCGGCCACCAATGGTGGTCGCAAGCTTGGCATCGAGTGCGGCGGCTTGCTTCTGTGTCGCGCGCGGCAAGGAGACATGGAGATGAGGTGCAGCGGCGACGGGAAACCCGTCGAACAGCGCCGGGAAGTACAAGACGTCCATGGAATGGGCGTTGGTGTTCGCGAAGATCCGATCTCCGATCAGCTCGATCCGGAATCTCTTGCCGTCACGGATCAGTGTGGTCTCGAGCCTGAGCGGTTTGTACGGCCCGCACACGAGCGAGAGCCGACGCAGCTTGGTGTGTTCGAACGCACCGAGCCACGCTGCGACGCTAAATGGATTGTGGGCGAAATCGATCCGCACGTGCTCGAGCTGCTTCGCGAGCTTCGATGCCCACAGCCACTCGAACGCGGCGACGCCGGTGCCACGCGCGCCGACCGTCTGCCAGCCCACCGCGATGCCGAACGATCGGAGCGACGTCAACGACCCGCCGTCCATCACCTGTTGCCAGCCGGCCTGTGACTTCACCGCGTCGGGGTCGGGCCCGTCGGGATTCCACACGATGTTGTCGAGCTCCTCGAGCCGGCAAGGCTTCGCTCGCGCGGCAAGCTCCGCGACCGCGTGGATCGACAGGCCGTGGACGCGGCGCAGCGACGTCATCGCGGGGCTGTCTACCGCCGGCAGCGCATCGGTCTCGATCTGCTCGACGGTCGCCCACAGCGGATCCTGCAGCAGCTGGCCACGATGGCGGGCGGTCTTGAGTACCAGCTTCGCTTCGGCGAGGAAGCCGCGCCGGAACACCGGCTCGTGGACGACAGCCGCGAGCGGGCCGAGCCAGCTCGCGACGTGTGCCTTGTTGCGGAGCAATTCCGCGACGCGCTTGTGTTGCGCGGGCGACGGCTGGAGCTGGAGCGCGATCAGCTCGCCATGCGGATCGCCCTGTTGCTGGAGGATGTCCGCGTAGACCAGCCGCGGCGCATCGTTCGTGGGATCTGCGAGCACCTGGGCGAGCACGTCGGCGGCGCGCACGCCTGTCGTGGAGCGCTTGCCTGGCGCGAGAGCCGCTGCCGCAGCGGGCGGCGGTTGCTTCGCGAGTGTCGCGACCTGCTTCGCCATCGCGGCGAGCGCGGCCTTGTCGGCAGCCGTCGGCGCGGGCGGCGGCGCGAACCTCGCGAGCATCTTGCGCAACCGATCGCGCATCTCCGTCGCGTTCCACGCGTCTCTGTCCTTCGCGATCAGGTTCTCGATCTGCGGGATGCACCGCCCATCGGCGATCTTCTCCGCGAGGCGGAACGCGCGCGTGCGCGCCGGACCGGCGGTGCTCGACACGAACTTGAGGCTGAGGTCGATCGCGGTCGCGCAGAGCCGAGGATCGATCGGGAATCGATCGATCAGGATGTCGAGCCAGCCCACGAGCTGCGGTGCCGAGCCCGCCGCCATCGCGACGTTGAGGCGCGGCACGTCGACGGGGCGAAGCGACTCGCCGACGTCGCGCCACGCGGCGTCGATCGTGTTGCGCTTGCCGGTGATCGGCGGCAGCGCGGCGGCGAGCCACGCGCCGAGCTCGTCGATCAGATCGGCGGTCTCGGCGGCGCGATGCTGTTCCCACGCGCGCAGCAGCGCCGCGAGCGCATCGGTGTATGCGCCGGTGGTGAGGTGCTGGCTCGCAGCCGCGAGCGCGCCACCGGTGACGAACGAAGAAGCCTTCGTCTTCGCAGGCTTCGCGCGTGCCATCCGGGCCGAAGGTAACGCGTCAGCTGCGGGCGATCATCCACACGAGCAGGAACGTCATCGCAGCCAGCGATCCGTAGAGCAACAGCGCCCACGGCCGGCGCTGGCTGTCGAGCGAGTCGACATCGTTCGGGTCGATGTGATCTTCCCGTGTGAACAGGTGGTAGTCGTGGACGTGGGGATTGCCGCCGCGATTGGGGATCGGGTGGGCGAGTACGGTCGCCTCGGTGTGCGGAGGCACACTCACGCCTTTCGCCGTCCGAAGAACTCTCTCGTCAATACTCGGTGCGCGCATGCCGAAGTAACGAGCACGCGACGTGCCACTAGGAGAGCAGCTCGACGCGCTCGATCAAGACCGCGGGAGGGCCGATATACGCACCCCGGCGCAGCACCTGCTGCTTGTCGGCCACCTTGCGGCGGGCGCGCGATAGCGCCGCGATCAGGTCGAGGCGCACGGTGCCTCCGGTGAACGCCTTGCCATCGTCGAACGCGAGCGCGATCTCGAGGCTGGCGTTGCCGGTATAGCGATCGATCGACAGTGCGCGCAGGCGTCGGATCTCGATCGTGCGACGCACCGGCGCGCCATCCCACAGCCCGGGACCGATCACGAGGTTGCGAATCCCGCCGTTGGGGTCGCGGCCGCGCAGTGCGGCTTCGCGCATCGTCAGCGCGAGCCCGGCAGAGACTCCGCGGTCGACCAGCACGAACTTGCGGATCGCATCACCTTCTTCACCGACGGGTGCAGAGCGCAATGCGTGATCGATCGCGCCGTCGCTCGAGATGGTGAGGGGCTCCGCCACCTGGGTGGCCCCCGGGACGATCGGCGCGCCGATGCGATAGCGCGTCAGGCCCTGACGCTCGAGCGCGGCATCCGCTTGCACCGCGAACACGTTCCACACGCCGAGGCCGTCGCCGTGGAGCATGGCATCGGTCGCGAGCACGAGATCGAGCTCGTCACTGCCGGTCGCGCGTGGCGTGGCACCGGCGGACTCGAGGCTGCGGAGATCCGTCAGCGCGGTGGTGACCGCTTGCGGCATCGAGTCGGAACGCTGGGCATCGATCAGATCGCCGAGCTTGCGGGCCTCGCGCACCAGCTCGAGGCTGCGCTCGCCGGCGATCACCAAGGCGTCGACGCGAAGCTCGCTCGCCGCCCACGCCTCGCGAAATCCGCTCTTGGCCTGGATCTCGACCTGTTCGCGCAGCACCGTGCCGCGCGACCGCACGGTCGCACCGTCGCGGTTGAACTTGACGATCGCGTGTGCGGCCTCCTCGAGGTTCGTCTTGACGAGCGCCGGATCGATGACGTCGACACGCGCCGGTGCGGCGGGCGGCACGGATTTCCACGTGGGTCCGACCGCGGCGGTGGCCAGCGACAGCGCGCGCAGCACCACCGTGCTCGCCGTGCCTTCGGTGGCATCGATCGCGACGCGTGCGGTACCGCGTCCGAGCGCGGAATCGACATGCAGCACGAGACCGAGCCGCGTGCGCGTTTCGCGGCGCACCAGGCCGCGAAGCTCGTCGACGATCGCGAGCTCCTGCACGCGCTCGCTGACCACCCAGTCGGCGACGCGACGCTCGCGCGACACCGCGCGGACGAGATCTCGACGCGTGATCACTTGAGGCCTGCCTGCTGCCGCGCGCGAACGACGCCGGGCTGCTTGGCATCGCCGAGCGGGATCCGCAGCCACGGTGCTTCGACCGATCGCCAGCGTGGCTCGCCATCACGCTCGTCGCGGAGATCGAACCTCTCGCTATCCGACGACACGCCGGTGACCGAGCCAAACAGCAGCCCGAGATCGCCGACCAGCTCGACATCCGGAAACACGTGACCGGTGGGCTTGCCGCCCTTGATCACTCGAGCGCGCGCCGCCGCGATCACGACGCGCGTGGTGCCGGGATCGACGATCGCGCCGAGCGCGCCCTCGATCAGGAAGCCGTCGTCGCGGAGATCGCCGTGTGGCGTGGGTCCGGCGACGACCCGGAGATGCGACGGCGATGGCTCGACCGCACCCACGTGCCCGGCGCGGAGCCCGCGGCCTCTACCGCCGCCCACGCGATCACCAAGCACCCCCGTGAGGCGGCCCTTATCGATCAACGTCAGCGGCGCAGCGAGCTCCCCTTCGTCATCGAACGTGAAGCTGCCGTAGGAGCCGCGGGTCGTCGGATCGTCGATCACGGTGAGCAGTGGCGAAGCGACGGTGCCGCCGATCGCGATCCCGCGCTGGACCTCGGGCCGGCGCGCCGCGGCGGTCGTCAACAGCGCGCGAACGCCCGCATCGACCAGGCTCGCCGTCACGCTCGGATCCAGGAGTACCGTGTGGCGCCCGTCGGGAAACGGCGCCGGCGTCATCATCTCGAGCGCGAATTCCGTCGCACGTTCCGCATCTGATTCGCCGAGCGCACGCGGATCGACGAGCTTGCCGACCCAGCCGCGCTCGACCGAGCCGACCACCGGGCGCGGTCCGTTCCACGCGGCGCGGATCACGCTCTGCCGCACGCGTCGCGCGCGGTGCTCGAGATCGCGCCCGGGGGCGATCGAGAACACCCAGGTGTCCTCGATATCGAGCAGCGACACGCCGTAGACCACGCGACTGTCGACGCGCTTGCGCGTGATCGCCTCGACGCGGTTGCGCAGCTCGCCATCGGTGAACGACCTCGGCACCTCGGATGCGGGCGGCACGGGACCGAAGTCGATCGAGACCGTCTTCCGCGAGGTGCCGACCAGCGCACGCACAGCGTTGGCGACACCTTGCCGCGTCAGATCTGACGAGACCTGTTCGCGCCACAGGCCGGCCTCGTCGCGCACGACGAGCACGACGCCATCGCGGCGCGCGTGCGCGAGACCGGTGCCGAGCACGTCGCTCGCCGCGGTGCTGCGCAGCCGCTCGACCGCGAGGGCGTGCACCGTGGGAAACACGGCCCGCAGCCGCGACACGGCCTCGCGAAGCCACGTGCGCACGGAGTCGCGATCGGCGACGGCTTCGGCCACCACGGAGGTTGGCTTCTGCGTCCCGCTGCACCCCAGCGCCCACAGCAGCGTCGAGGCCGAGGCGACGCCCAGTCCGCCAAGCAGCTCGCGCCGGTTCACGGCCGCATCATGCCAGCTGAACGCTACGGATTCGCGACGCGGCCGCGTGCATCGACATCGAGCCGAGGCTTCGCACGGGGCGGACGCTTGGTGGCGATCTTCGCGCCCGGCGCACCGCGATCGAGCCACGCCGCGATCTTGTTGAAATCCTCGAACCGCGATGGCTTCGAAGGCGCGCCGAGGAACACCGTCAGCACCTCGCGACCGCCGAACTTTGCTGCGGTGATGAAGCAATAGCCGGCCGGCTTGGTGTAGCCGGTCTTGCCGCCGATCACGTCGTAGCGTTTCGAGACCAGGGGTGCGTTGGTGGTGCCGTAGCCGATGCCTTTGCGGGTGCGGCCCTTCGCGTAGATGGTCTCGAAGTCGTCGTGCATGATGTCGCGCAGCACCGGATCCTCGAGCGCGGCGCGCAGCGCGATCGCCATCTCGCGCGCGGTCGACACATTGCCGCGCAGCCCGGAGGGATGGGTAAATCGGGTGCGCTTGAGATGGAGCTGCTTCGCGACCTTGTTCATCGCGGCGACCAGCTGATCGCTATCGAGCCCGGCACCGCGGCCGAGCGCGGTGGGGGCCCGGTTGTCCGACGACATCAGCATCGCGCGCAGCAGATCTCGGTTCTTGAACCGTTCGCCGACGTCGAGCCGGGTGCGTGCGCCGCCGCGTGACTCCTTGGCATCGGCGCGGGTGATTTCGGTGTAGGCGTCGAGCTCGATCTTGTTGGCGCGAACCGCCATCGCCACGAAGATCTTCGTCGTCGAGGCGATCGGGCGAACCTCGTCGGCATCCTTGCCATAGAGCTCCGCGCCGGTGTCGGAATCGAGCACGACGACCGACTTCGAACGGACGTCAGGAAGGTCGTTCGCGGATGTCGGACCCACGAGCACACCGAGGAGCGCCATCGTGGCCCCGAGGGCAGCGAGCGTACGCATCGAGGCACATCCTGACACGTCGCCGTCGTGCCGGCGACTTTTCCCACCCCGTGCGCTAGGATAACGGTTCGCGGGAGATGTGAATGGACCCCCAACAAGGGCCACCACAACAAGACTTCATCATCGGGCAAACCATCGGCAACTATCTGGTCACCCAGAAGTTGGGCGAGGGGGGGATGGGTGCTGTCTATCTTGCGGAGCACCCGTCGATCGGTAAGAAGGTCGCGCTCAAGGTGCTGCACGCCGAGTTCTCGTCCAACGAGGACGTGGTGCAGCGCTTCTTCAATGAAGCCAAGGCCGTCAACAACATCGGCCACCCGAACATCGTCGACATCACCGACTACGGCATCATCCAGCTCGGCGTCGGCAAAGAGCACCTCGTGTACTTCATCATGGAGTACCTGGGCGGCACGACGCTGTCGAAGCTGGTCCGCACCGAGTCGCCACTGTCCCCCGAGCGGACGCTGGGCATCGCGATGCAGGTCGGCGATGCGCTCGCTGCGTCGCATCGCTGCGGCATCGTCCACCGCGACCTGAAGCCCGACAACATCATGCTGACGCAGCGCGGCCGCGAGCGCGATTTCGTCAAGCTGCTCGATTTCGGCATCGCGAAGCTCACCGGCGGCGCCGCGGGCTCGCGCCAGACGCGCACCGGCATCGTGATGGGCACGCCGGCGTACATGTCCCCGGAGCAGTGCGATGGCCGCGGCCACATCGATCACCGCACCGACGTCTACGCGCTCGGCATCGTGATCTACGAGATGATGGTCGGCCGCGTGCCGTTCCTCGGCGAGGGTTACGGCGAGGTCCTGGTCCAGCACCTCACGCAGCAGCCGATTCCACCGTCGCAGTTCCGGCTGATGAATCCGCACATCGAGGCCGTGATCATGAAGGCGCTCGAGAAGCGGGTCGAGCTCCGCTACCCGACGATGGACGAGATGATCCGGGCGCTCTCGGATCCAGTGTCATTCGTCGAGCAACACGGTGGCATCGCCACGTTCAATCAGGTTCAGCTGATGCCGTCGACGGCGCCGATGCCGGAGATCCGGATGACACCGCCGCCGCTCGCGGTGCCCTCGATGCCCACGCCGTCACCCGGCACGCTATCGCCAGTGCCGTACGGCGCCGCGCCTCACACACCGACGCCGGGCATGGGCGTGCATGCGGCGCCGACGATCGGCGGCGTCACCACGCAGGAGCCGCAGAAAAACCGCAAGACCGGCCTGATCATCGGCGGCCTCGTCGTCGCTGCGATCGCCATCGTCGCGATCGTGATGGCCACGCGCGGCAAGAGCAATGACACCCCCATCGTCACCGCGCCGAGTGGCAGCGACACCGCGGGCACCGGCAGCGCGGGCAGCAGTGTCGCCGCAGGCACGGGCTCCGCGCGCACTGGCAGCGGCGAGCAGCCAGTCGGCTCGGGCTCGGCGATCGGTTCAGGATCAAACGTCGCTTCGGAGCCCGGCTCCGGCAGCGGGCCGGGGTCGGCCACCGTCGAGAAGACGGCGTCGCTCACGATCACCACCAGGCCCCCCAACGCGACGATCCTGATCAACGGCCAGCCGCTCTCGCAGAAGACCGGGCAGGAGTTCACCGTGCAGCGCGGCGCGCCGGTCACGGTGACGCTTCACCTCGACTCCAAGCACGAGGACATCACGTTCATCATCGAGAAGCCCGAGGGGAAGATTCTCCTCGAGAAGAACTTCGTGAAGAAGAAAGTCGTGTTTCGTCCCGGTCAGGGTAGCGCTGGCAAGGGCTCCGGCTCTGCCACGCCGGGCAGGGGCTCGGCGAGGGGCAGCAACGACACCGGTCTGATTCGTCCGGGCGACTGAGGGAAATTACATGAAGCGAATGACGACGATCCTGAGCGCGCTGTTGCTCGTCCCGACGCTGGCGTTCGCGCAGCCGACGACGCCTGACGATTGGTACAAGGAAGGCGAGAACCAGTACAACCTGGGCAACTTCGAAAAGGCGATCGACGCGTTCAAGAAGGGCTTCGAGCTCGAGCCGAGCGAATCGAAGAAGGCGGCGTACCTGTTCAACATCGCGCAGTCGTATCGCCAGGCGAAGAACTGCAAGGACGCCCAGTTCTTCTACAAGCGCTACCTCGCGTTCAAGGACGCCGATACCAAGAAGCCGCTCGCGCCGGACAAGCGCAAGGAGATCGAGGATCGGATCTCCGAGCTCGAGGAATGCGCGCGCCAGCAAGACGCGCTCACCAAGAAGCCGCCCGACGTCAACCCGGACAACGGCGGCGGCGGCGATCCGAAGCGCGTCGGCGACGTCACGCCTCCGCCGGTCGACATCGTCAAAGGTCCCGAGGAGCCGGTCGAAACGCTCGGGACGCCGAAGGTGCTGTCGATGCGGCTCGTCGGTGGTGGTGCGAAGCTGTCGACCGGCGCGCTCGACGTTCCGATCCAGGCGACGGTCGGGCTGATCGGTGGCTACCCGCTCTCGATCAACGAGAAGCTGCTGCTCGAGCTCGGTGGTGCCTTCACGTTCACGCCCGTCCCGTTCGAAGACGCGATGGGTGAGAACAAGAGCGCGAGCCTGATCGCCCTCATGGCGAACCTCGGCGCCACCTATACGGTCGCGCCGAAGATCGGGCTGCGTGGTGATCTCGGCGTTGGCCTGCTGATGTTCGGCGGCGTCAGCGAGAGTCCGTTCACCGACTTCGCGGAGACCACCGGCACGCTATCGATGCCGCACGTGCGGATCGCGGTGTCGGCCGACTACGCGATCACCAACAACGTCCTCGCGACGCTGACGCCGTTCGCGTTTTCGTTCAGTCCCGGCAAGGACGGGCTCCGCGCCGAAGGGGAGGACATCTCCTCGATTACGTCGATCGAGTTTATGGTGGGCATTGGCTACCGGAGGTAGCCTCGGGCTCGCATGAAGAAATGCCCGTTCTGCGCCGAGGAGATCCAGGAGGAAGCGATCAAGTGTCGCTTCTGCAATACGTTCCTGAGCGCGGCACCTGCGGGTGAAGCACCAGCGGCAGGCGCCATCGTCGCTGCAGCCGCGCTGCCGGCTGACGCCGCACCTGCGAAGTCCGAGAACAAGCCGCCGTTCGCGCGTGCCACCGACGACAACAAGCTCCCACGCAAGATGCTCTACGAGGGCGTGCCGTCGTGGAAGGCGTTCCTCGGTCACTACGTCGTGCTCGCGCTGTTCACCGTCGTGACCGTCGCGATCATCGTGCGCGTGGACACCGAGTCGACGACCATGCAGCGCGCGCTTCACCTGCTGATCCCGCTCGCGGTCGCGGCGGTGGTCTTCTTCGGCCTCGTGCTGTATCGGCGCTCGATCAAGTTCCGTGTCACCAACACGATCATCGAGACCGAGCGAGGCGTGCTCGCGAAGCGGATCGACGTGCTGCAGCTGTGGCGATGCAAGGACGTCCAGTACAAGCAGAACCTGCTCGATCGGATGCTCGGGATCGCGCACATCGTGGTGTTCACCTCGGACGAGACCACGCCGAAGATCGAGATCGTCGGGATGCCCGCCTCGCGGCAGCTGTTCGAATCGCTGCGCGACTCGATCGAGATCCAGCGCGAGCACAAGAACGTCTACGGCGTCGTGTCCTGACGCACTGGCAGGCGCACTGACCGCCACGCCACGGCATTCTCGGCGGTTGCGTTGACGCGGCAGGTCAACTAGCCTGTCAGTGCCAGCGCAACTTATTGAATTCGCTAGCAGAACTCTGGCTCACTGAATGCAACCTCGTCAGCCGCTCATGGCGAACGAGGAGAACACGACGGTCGATCCGCAGCTCCTGGACGCCTCCGAGCGCCGCCGCGAGTCCGAACCGGTGATCGCCACCAAGGCCTCGCTCCGCGCACCCCGCCGGCAGCCGAGCGGCACGCCCTCGATTCCTCCCTCCGCGTCGGCGATGCCGCTACGCGATCCCGCGCACGCGCACGCGCTCGCCATGATCGGCCTCCCGCGCGCGACCACCGTGCGTCCGGCCACCGTGATCCCGTCGATCGTTCGCCCGGCGACAACACCGCCGATCCCGCGCGCGCCGACCGGGACCCAGCCGACGGCCAGCGCGCAACCAACCGGTGCGAATCCGTTCGCGAGCACCGCACTCGCACCGCCGGCGGCAACGCGCGCGCAGACCGCACCGGCGGATCGGCCGACGGTTCAGCCCGCGGTCGCGCGGACGACGACCTCGCCTGGTTTCGAGCGCGCGGTCACCGCGCCGGCGAACTATCCGGTGCCGTCACGCGCGCCGACCATGATGGGAACGCCCGCCACCGTGCCGATCACTTCGCGTGCGCCGACGGCATCGGGCACGCACGCGATCGTCGGTCGCGCCCCGACTGCATCAAACACAGATCCATTGCGCGCTCGCGGAACGACCGTGATCCCGGTTCCGCCGATCGCGGTGCCCGTCGCGTCGCCATTGCCCTCGATCCCGCGTGCCCCGACCGAGCCCACCGCCACCATCTCGTACGCGCCACCGGCGATGCCGATCGTCGCGGTTCCCGTCGCACCGACCTCGTCGGGCGTGATGCGCGTTCCGACGATGATCGATCCGCGCACGGCAACTCACGGCTCGCAACCCGTCGCCGCGCGCATGTCTGCCGCGCTGCCCGCGCCACGCCCCGTGATGTCGCCGGTGATGGTCCCCCGCGTCACCGAGCTACCAGCCTACGTGCCCGCGCCGAACCTCGGCGATCCCGGTGAGGCCGTCGCGACGGTGCGCGTCGAGAAGCTCGAGCTCACCGAGCT
>JACCYD010001215.1 GCA_013696695.1 Deltaproteobacteria bacterium
TGAAATGGCGCGTATCGGTGGTCGACGTGAACGGATCCGGGCGATTCGAACCGGGCTGCGCGACGCGCGTGATGAACGCCGGGACGAGCGCGATCGGCGCCGCCGGCGGACGCCGGACGAAGCCCGGGTCGAGATCCTCGATGCCGCGGAGCGGGTGTTCGCTGAGTTCCAGCCGGATCAGGTCGGGCTCAAGGAGGTCGCGCGCGAGGCCGGCGTCAGCCACGCGTTGATCACGCATTACTTCGGCACCTACGCCGCCATGGTCGAGGCGGTGCTCGAGCGCCGGATCCGCGCGCTGCGCGAGACCATGATCGCGCGGCTGCGCGAGGCCGGGGCGCTCGCGAGGCCGGGCCAGATGCTCGAGGTGCTGTTTCGCGGCCTCGCCGATCCAGTTCATCTCCGGCTCACCAAGTGGATGATGGCGAGCGAGCGGCCGTCGGCGGCTCACACCTTCGCGCTGCGCGACCACGGCCTGCAGCTCGTCGCGCATCAGGTAGCCGCGGCACTCCAGCCTCCGGCGACCGGCGATCAGATCGGCAAGATCGAGCTCGCACTACTCGCGGCCGTCGCAGCGGCGTACGGCTACGCGATCGGCAAGTACGCGCTCGCAGGCGCGCTCGGCCGGCAGCCCTCCGATGATCTCGATCGCGAAGTGCTGCAGACGATCGGTCAGATGATCGAGGCCCACTTGAAGAGCGAGCTCGGCGTGGCGCTTCCGCGTTGATCGCGCCACGAATTTCTGAGGGTCGCGCGCATGATCTTGGGGAGTTGCGGCGTGCTCTCGAGCCCGAACATCCGCGCTGAAAAAACCTGCACGTTTCGGCGAAGGGTCAGGCAGCTTGGGGCACTGGGGGATAGGAGGAGCAGATGATTTCTTCGGCGAGATTCCTGGCCCTGTGTTGTGCGATCGCGGCATGCGATGGCGGGTCATCTGTGCAGTTGATCACCGGCCGCGTCGACACCACCAAGGGTGCCCTCGCGATCCGCGCGATCTCGGAAGGCCAGGTCGTCACCGCGACGCCTGTGCGAACCGATGGTTCGTTCACGCTCTCGATCCCCGCCGGAAACTATCGGCTCGAAGTCCTGACACGCACGGGCGTGAAGAACATCGTGATGAAGTCGGGCAACGTGCTGCGCGATCTGTCGTTCAAGGTCTGCCAGCCCGTCGATCCATTCGATGTCGGCGGGGTCGGCGATCCGAGCACTGACGGTCTGTGCGCACCGGACGATCCGAACTGCGTGCCGTGCGATCCGATGACCGGCACGATGTGCGAACAGCCTCCGGTACCGACGTGCAACGATCCGAGTGATCCGAACTGCAAGTGCGAGCCGCAGGCGGACGGGACGTGTTGTGTCCCTGGCGATCCGAGCTGCGCACCGCCGTGCGATCCGAGCGATCCGAACTGCGGAACGATGTGTCCCGATCCGACCGATCCGTATTGCGGCTTCCCGCCGCCGTGCGAGCCGGACGATCCGAACTGCTGCGACGTCGTGATGCCCGACGGGACGTGTTGCTCGTCGACCGATCCGAGCTGCGTGCCGTCGTGTCAGCCGGGTGATCCGAACTGCGCGCCGTGCATGGACCCCGACGCCAACGGCAACTGCCCGCCGCCGCCGAGCTGCGATCCCTCGACCGATCCGATGTGCAAGTGCAACGAGGACGGCACGTGTCCGCCGGTGCCGTGCAGCGATCCGACCGAACCGAACTGCGGTGGTGATTGTTGGGCCGATGGGACTTGTAGCTGCATGGATCCGAACGAGCCAGGGTGCGTGCCGCCGTGTGCGGATCCGATGGATCCCACGAGCTGCAAGGATCCGTGCATCGAGGATCCGGCGGCATGCGGCTGCACGACGCCGGATTGCTGGCCCGAGCCGCAGCCCTGCTACGCGACCATGGGCGGAGCCAACGAGCCGGGTGGAGCCAACGAGCCGAGCGGAGCCAACGAGCAGAGCGGAGCCAACGAGCAGAGCGGGCCAACAATGACGTGCGATCCGTCCGACGGCATGTCCCCCGACAACGTGCCGGGTGACTTCGGCTGCGAGGGCCTGTGAGCCAGGAGCGCGCCTGACCACGACGCCAACAGGTGGCGGTCAGACCCGGATCTCGATCCGGGTCGTGCCCGTTTCGGCGACCACCGTCGGAGCGGCGGTGATCTGCGCGTTACTCACGCGTCCCGCGCATGCCGACCTGTGCGCGGCGCGCGTCGAGCTCGAGGGCGACATCGCGGTGATCGGTCAGGTCACTGCGGAGCTCGCGCGGCTCGGCGTCGAGCGTGGCAGTCCGGCGCCTGGTTGCCGCGGCGTGTTCGCACAGGTCGAGAGCGATCGCGATGGTGGCATCGCCGTCGCGATTCGCGATGGCGCGAAGCGCAGCGAGGGCAGGGTGGTGAGCGATGCCGCCGTTGCCGCGTCGTGGATCGATTCGTGGCTGCACGACGAGCTCGATGGCCGCGCGTGGTTGCTCGCAGCGCCGGTGCGCGTCGCCGAGGCATCGAGTTTGCCGGCATCGATCCTCGTCGCGGCCGCGCCGCGCGATGTTGCACCGCGCAGGATCTCGCGCCTCTCGGTCACCGTCGGTTACGAGCACGCGTGGACCGAGGATGGCGCGTCGGCGGGCGGCATCGGCGGCACGGCCTGCCTCGGCCTCGGTAAGGCATGTTTTGGCGTTCGCGGGCACTATCTGCGAGAGGCCGATCGCACCGTCGGCGTGACCGCGATGGCGCGTGGCGATGCGTCGGTGATGGCGATCGCGCGCCTGCCACTCCAGGCCGGGCGGATGTCGATCGCGCCGGAGCTCGGGCTCGGTTTCGGGCGGATGTCGACGCGGCGGATCGACGGCTGCGAGCCGATCGCCAACCAGCCGACCGATCCGAATTGCGATCCGATGGATCCGACCTGCATGCCCGAGCCGGCGAGCTGCATGGATCCGAACGGCAAGGTCCACGTCGGCGACAACTTCGCGACGGCGACGTTCACGCCGCGCCTCGCCGCCTCGGTGCGCATCGCGGTCCCACTCTTCGATCGCGTGTGGCTCGATGGCGTCGCCGGCATCACGCTCGCGCCGTTCG
>JACCYD010001246.1 GCA_013696695.1 Deltaproteobacteria bacterium
ACGGCTCGTTGCCGGTCTCGAAATCGATCTCGATCGAGACCTTGGTGACTTCGGGCTGGAAGACCTCGCCGTTATCGACGACGACGCCCGCATCACCCGGCGGGTTGTCGTCGTCATCCCCCCCCGCGCCCGGTGTGCCACCACAACCGACCAGCATCACGATCGCGAGGAACCAGCGCATTGCGGCGATCATAGACGGTCGCCGCAGATTTCTCGCCCGTACAGTTCGCACGCAACCGTCAGATGACGGTGAGCCTATGCGCCCCAGCTCGGCTCGATCGTCAGCTCGGCGGCCGCGGCCAGCTCGCGCAGCCACGGCTGGGCGCGGAACAGCTCCGCGGGGGCGCGCATCCCGGTGGGACCCGGTCCTCGGGAGGCGAGCGCTCGCGCACACCATGCAGCGATCACAGCCGTGGTGCGGTACGGGTCACTGCCACGCACCGTGAGCTGCGCCGCGGAGAAGCCTCGGCGGACCTGCGCGATGACTGCGAACCGCGCGCGCTCCAGATCGGCCTCGGGTGGTGCGTACGGCGCGAGCACACCCTGCGCGGCTTTCGGCAACATCGAGGCTGCCGTGGACAGCAGCCGCAGCAACATCCCCGACGCCGGATCGCGGGTCGTCGAGACGTAGCTCGTGACCGAATTCGCCGCGAGATAGCGCGGGATCGTGATGACGTCGCCAGCGGGATGCGCGATCGCGTCGCGCTCGCCGCCCATCGCCGACCCGGCATTGACGCGACGGCGAGAGAGCGCTGGCGTGACCCCTGGCTCCCAGCGATCGCGCCGCCACATCATCGCGCGTGCGCCGACCGCGCCGAACAGCGCGCGCTGGCTTCCTGCGGACAGCGCGAGGTCGTCGAACACGTAGGTGACCGTCACTTCGTCGAGCGGCCGATCCTCGGCGAGGCGTGGCGCTGGTGTCGTGCGCACGGTGTCGCCCGCATCTTCGACGCCGCATAGATGTTGCGCGGCCCACGCCGTGGCGAGGTCGCCGAGCACGCAATCGAGACCGGCGCCGGGCAGGGCGATCAAGCCCGCACGCCGCACCGTCGATTCGTGGTGCTCGTAGAGGGCTTGCAGCGTGGCTTGCTCGCCACCGACATCGACGTAGTGCGCACCCGCTGCCAGCGCGGCGGTCAGCACCGGGGCCGCCGTCTCGCGCAGTGGCCCGGCGGCGTTGATCACCACGCGCGCTCCGGCGAACGTCGCAGCGAGCGCCGTGCTGTCGAACGCGTCGGCGGTGAGCACGCCTTCGCCACGATCAGGCGAACCATGCCGGCTCGCGAGCCGGTACGGCACCGAGAGGCGCGATAGCTCCGCGGCGATCCGGCGGCCGACGACGCCGGCGCCGAGCACGCAGATCTCGGCGTCAGAAGCCTTCAAACCGGAGTCCAAGCCGCAGCGCGTGTTGCAGCCGCGAGTAGCTGCCTGCCGCGGTGGGGAGCGCGTAGCCCTCGCGCAGCGCCGCGCAGCCGGGCGTCGAGTAGTCGAACCCGCTATCGATGCAATCGAGGGCGAAGCGTGGGTCGTAGTTGCTGCTGTCGACGTCGACGGTCGAGAACACCTGCAGGCCGTACGACATCTGCAGCGACCAGTTCGGGGCGAGCCGCAGCTGGGCACCGGCATCGAGCGTCACCGACGTCGACGACATGTTTCCCGGCGACGTGCGGTTCTGGCGGAGCGACGGCGTCTCGAAGCCGATCCGACCGCCGAACCGAAAGCGCTCGCGTTGATCGATCTCGACCTGCTCGAGCCCGGCCCAGAACGCGAACGCATCGCGAAACCCGCGCGGGCGCAGCGTCCACTCCGGCAGATCGAGCCCCTGAAAGGCCGCGCCTTGGCCGCGCACGTCGAACGCCTGCATCCGCGACAGATCCTCCCAGCGACCACCGACGTGGAGATCGAGGACGGGGAGCAGCCGCGCGCGCACCTCGCCGTCGACGCTCGCGGGGTAATGCACCAGCACGGTCGAGTCGCCGGTGAACGAGCCGCCACCATCGCGCGGCGCCTGGCCGTAGCGCATGCGGCCGTCGAGCTGGGTCTGGATGTCGAAGCCGGGCGTGTTGTGATACGCGAGCCCGAGCCAGATCTCGGGCGTCACCCGGATCACGACGCCGAGGTTGAGCTTGAGGTTCTCGGCCGACACGTAGTCGCTGCGGACGTCGACCTTGTAGGTCTCCGCGGCCGAGGGATTCTCGAGCCCGCACGGCGCGCCGTCGCAGTCGATCGCCACGCCCTTGTCGAGCGCGGTGTCTCGCGCGTAGCGCAGCTCGAGATCGGTGACGTCGTGCGAGACGCTGACACCAAAATAGAACGCGCTCGAGACCCGCAGGCTGAACCCGCCGGTGACGATGTAATTGCGCTGCCGCGAGCCGAGCGAGTGATAGCGGAGGGCGGGATCGTCGGGGAATAGCTCCGGCGGCGGCAACCGCAGCTCGAGGCCGAGCGTCGTGATCCGGCCGGGATGCCAGACGCCGGCGATCGAGGCGCCCGGGCCGAGCTGCGTGTCCTTCACGCGCTCGCCATCGGAGAACGTGCCGGTAGCGAGGTCGAGCTCGCGGCGATCGATGCCGAACTGCTCGAGGACGCTGGTGACGGCGAGGTAGAGCTCCCAGGTCTGTCCGAGGCCGAGCGCCGCCGGATTCAGGGTGATCGAGGTGGGGCTCGGCAGGGTGGCCCCGGTGAACACCGCGCGCCCGGTCGTCGGATCCGATCGTGGCGACGCGTACGCGTTCGCCATCGGCGCCGCGATCGCGAGCGCGAGGATCGTTCGACGGATCATTGGCCGGAACGTATCACCACGAAAACGATCGGGCTGAGATAAGCTCGCGCCATGTTCGTGCGTCTGCTGACGATCGCCTGCGTGCTCGCCTTTGCCGGTTGTGAGAAGACCGATCACGATTCGATCGATAAGTGGCCCCGGACCGAGAAGGGCCCCGGGAAGCTGAAGAAGGCGTTCGAGGACGAGAGCCTCGATGCCGATCTCTCCGCGCACGCCGCCGTCAATCTGATCAAGCCGCCGCTGTCGCAGGAAGCCGAGGTCAAGAACGCCTTCGAGCGGATGTCGCCCGGTCGCCGCACGCAAATAGTCGACAAGCTGGCGCCGCGGCTGTGGGAGGTCGCGCGCGTCGAGAACGAGAAGAAGCCGGCGAACAACACCCAGATCACCGCGAAGGACGCGCTGGTCACCATCCGGCGCTACGCGGACGACAATCAGAGGAAGACGATCGATGGCTATCTGATCGATTGGTACGGCGTCTACGCGTACGAGGCACGCGCAGGCGGCGGGCAATATTCCGGCGCCACGGTCGCGCGGCTGGTGGGCCCGGCCCTGACGAAGAAGCTGATCGATGTCGTCAACACGTTCATCGCGGCGCCGGGTCAGGAGAAGTCGAAGTTCCGGATCAACGACGAGCTGATGCTCGGCATCGCCGCGTCGGGCGGTCCCGAGGGCATCAAGAAGCTGCTCGAGATCGTGAAGATGGATCGCGGCGACGACACGCTGCCGGCGCGCGCGATCGACGCGCTCTACAAGACGTATGTCGATCCGAACGGCCTGTTCGACATTCGCTCCGCCGAGCCGCTCGAGGCGAATCTCGACGCGCTCGTCGCGCTGGCCAAGGACGACACCCAGAAGGGAAAGGTCACGAACGACGTGATCGCCCTGATCCGCGCGATCGGCGCTCCGAAATGTCTGACCCCGCTGCTCGGCATCGTCGCTACCCCGCATCGGTCGTCGCGGTTCAAGTACGTCGCCGCCAACAACGCACTCCGTTGCGGAGGGGTCAAGGCCATCGGGGATGTCGTCCGGGCGCTGCCCGACGGCGCCTACGTCAAAGACGAGCTGACCGGGGCTATCTCGGGGGAGATCGCCAAGATGACCCCGCGCGAGCAGGTCCTCGTCACCCTGCGACAGCTGCTCGACGACAAATCCACCGTCGCTCGATGGACCGCCGTCGAGGCGCTGGCGGCGATGAAATCCGTCGAGGATCAGCCAAAAATCGCCGCCCTATCAGGGGTCAAGGACCGGCTCGTCGGATACTGGGGGGAGAATGCTGAGGGCAAGCAAGACCCCACGTTGGGCGACCGCGCAAAAGAGCTGGCCGCTCAGCTCCAAGGCAAATAGGTCCTTTGGTCGCGTTCGAATAGTGGATGTAGTATCTTAGGAAGCCGTACCGGGAGAGAAAGGGGCCAGCCGCGCCTAGTCGCCAGGGAGTTTATGGATCAGTCCAAGAAGACGATGCGCCATTTTTACTGCCGAGACGTCCTTTGGGAGACGTTCGAGCAGATGGCGAACGACTTCGACTGCTCGATCGACTACCTGGTCAACGAAGCGATGCGCTACTACGCCCGCTCGAAGAACTACCAGTCGCCCGGGTCGCCGCAGATGACAGGTGGCGCGCCAGTCGCCCCGAACAACAGCGGTCCGGCGTCGTATCCGAACGCGCCACCGAAGAGCGGGAACAATCGTCCGGCTCCGGGCACCTCGCCTCCGCCGGGTCCGGCGAACACCGCAGGTCCGACGTCCGTGCCCGCCGCGAACCGCGGTCGTCCGGCACCGCCTACGCCTGGCTATGCGGGTGGCAACCGTCCGCTTGGTGGCCCCACGGGTAGTGGCGGTAGTCCTTCCATGATGAACGCTGGCGGCCATCATGGTGGCGGCAACATGTCGAATGGTCCCGGCCTCGCACCGCATCCCGCGCCTGCACCTGCTCCGCCACCCGGTCCCGCACCCGGTGGCGCCGGCCCCACGCTGTTCCTGATCTACAACGGTCAGCGTTATCCGGTGACCAAGGATCAGTTCATCATCGGTCGTGGCAGCAAGACGTCCGATCTCGCGATCAAGGACGGCAACATCTCGCGCAAGCACGCGGCGGTGATTCGCCGCAACGGCACCTTCTACATCAAGGACCTCGGGTCGACGAACGGCATCGACTACAAGGGCATGCGCATCGACAACAAGCGCATCGATGAAGGCGACGTGTTCCATCTCTGCGATTACGAGCTGCGGTTCACCTACCGCGCTGATTGATCGGTTCTGGCGGCTTCTGGCGGCTTCTGACCTCGGGCTCGCGTCGTGACGGCGTTCGAAGAACCGGCGATCTGTAATCACTGCGGCGTCCTCGCCGATGCCTCGCGGCAGAGCTGCACGACGTGCAACACGTGGATCACGTCAGATTCCCCGCTGCGCGCGATGGCGCAACCGAATCGCGGGTACTGGGCTGCGGTGCGTGCCGCGTTTGCCTGCAACGCCTGCAAGTTCGACGCGCCGCTCAATCACTTCGAGCTCGTCGACGCCGTGGTGTGCACCCGGTGCGGCCACGAGCAGCGCCACGATCGCGCCGAATGGAAGCGGCTCGTCGAGTACGCGCAGTTCGTCGCCGACTTCGTGCCGGGTGACGAGGGTCGGTTTCCGGATCCCGACACGCGGTTGCCGAACAAGCCATTCGAGGCGCTCGGTCGCAGCG
>JACCYD010001280.1 GCA_013696695.1 Deltaproteobacteria bacterium
GAGCAGCTGCTCGGTGTGCTCGCCGGTCATCCGCTGGTCGGCCGGCTGGAGCGACTCGAGCTCTCGCACGTCGCGATCGACGACGCCGGCGAGGTGATCGACTTCATGCAGGCGGCCCCGAACCTCAAGCGGCTCGCGATCGACACCGGGTACGCGAGCGAGCGTACGCGGACCGCGCTCGAGCGCCGCCTCGGCTCGCGGCTCGTCGCCGATTGGTCCGAACCGCTGCGGTTCCGCTACGTCACCGGCCACGAGTAGCGCGAGCAGTTCGCACTTCGGGATAGCGTGTTGCCGTGCCCGACATGCCTCGCTACGCCTGGATCATCCTGCGGACCTGCGTCGGCCTGCCGTTCATCGCGAGCGGCATCTTCAACCTGATCAACTGGGACGCCTCGAACGAGTTCAACGCGATCCTGCTCGGAAGAACAGGTCGGGCCAGCCTGCCGGCGCGCGAACCTTGAACGACTTGTGATCCGCGCCGCCCGCCTCGACGAGCGCGACCTTGTGCTTGCGGCCGCGCTGAGTCGATTTGCGAGCACGCACCCCGCCGAGCCTGCACCAACGACCACGAAGTCGAACATCCCCCCACGTAACACAGGTTGCGGCAACCACACGTATGGGACACGCGAACCTGAACGAGTGAGGCCGAGGCGAGCTCCGGAGGCGAGGTTGAGTGGCGAGGTGGAGGGGCGAGCGCGAGGCCGAGCGAACAACGAGCGAGCGCGATCACGGTTCACGGCAAACCGCGAGGCTCGCGGAATCTCCGGCCAGGCATGCCGGTTCGAGACCCGTGATTCCGTATCTCGAGCTTCCCACCCTCGGGCCGATCACCTCGTTCGGCATCCTCGCCATGCTCGGCATGGCGGTCGCGATGGTGGCGATGGCGCGCCACGCCGAGCGGCTATCGCTCGACCTCGGGCGCGTGCGAAGGATGGCGCAGTACGTCGGTGTCGGGGCCGTCCTCGGCGCGCACTACGTGGATCTGTTCCTCTACCAACCGGGCTGGTACGAGCGGGACGACGCGCTGTGGCGGTTCCTCAACCCGTTCGCCGGCATCTCGTCGTACGGCGGCTTGCTCGGAGGCACGCTCGGCTTCGCGCTGTTCGCGCGCTCGCTGCACGGTCAGCGCCTGCGCTACGCCGACGTCGCCGCGGTCGGAGCCGTCGTGTTCTTGCTGTTCGGTCGCGCGGGTTGCGCGTCGGTGCACGACCACGTCGGTGTCGCGACCGCATTCCCATTCGCCGTCGACTTTCCGGCGAACAACCCAGCCGGTGTCGTCGGGCCGCATCACGATCTCGGGCTCTACGAGATGGTGCTGTTCGGCGCGCTCGTCGCGGCGACCGCGTGGTTGCTGCGCACGCCGCGCCGACCCGGGTGGTATGTCGGTGTCGTCGCGATCGCATACGCCGTGCCGCGGTTCGGGCTCGACCTCTTGCGTCGCGAGACCAGCGACCCGCGCTACGCGCTGCTGACGCCCGCGCAGTGGGGCTGCATCGCGACGGTCGCCGCCGGCATCGCGTTGCTGATCTGGAGTCGCCGCACGGTCGCGCCCCAGTACGCCGAGCCGAGCTCGCTGCGTGAACACATCTTCCGGCTCCGGTAGCGCGAGCCCTTCGACCTGGCTGACCGATCGCGACGTGACTGGTAGTGCTCGGGGTCGTCGCGACCCTCTCCGATCAGTCCAGGCTGCTAGAGTCCTCGCGATGACCGCGCCGCAACTCCGCGCGTATCAGCGCGAGGCGATCGATGCCGTGCTCGGGGCACGCCGCAGCGGCACGCGGAGGATGGTCGTGTGCTTGCCGACCGGCGCCGGGAAGACCGTCATCTTCTCGCACCTCGCGCGGCTCGCCACGCGGCAGGTCCTGGTGCTCGCGCATCGCGAGGAGCTGCTCGCGCAAGCCATCGACAAGCTGTCGCGTGCGCTCGAGGGGACGCGGGTGGTTGGCCTCGAGCGCGGCGGCTCGCGTGCGCCGGCCGATGCGAAGGTGCTGGTCGCGTCGCTGCGGTCACTGCACCCGGATCGGATCGGCAACGTGCTCGCGGGGCGAGATCTCGGGCTCATCATCTACGACGAGTGTCATCACGCACCCGCCGAGGACAACCTCCGGGTGCTGCGCACGATCGGCGTGTTCGAGCCCGACTGGCCGGGCACGCTGCTCGGCTTCACCGCGACGACGCAGCGTGGAGACGGCAAAGGGCTCGACACCGTGTTCGAGCGCATCGTGTACTCGCGCACGCTGCCCGATCTGATCGGGCAGGGCTTTCTCGCGCCGCTCAAGGGATTCCGCATCGCGACCGCCGCGGATCTCACCCAGCTGTCGGGCGATGGCGCGGACTTCGCGGAGGCCGAGCTCGCGGAGGCCGTCGACATCCAGGAGCGCAATGCGCTGGTCGCGCGCTCGATCCAGGAGCTCGCACGCGACCGGCGCACGATCGCGTTCTGCGTCACCGTGGCTCACGCGAAGAATCTGTCGCGCGCGCTCAACCACCTCGGCGTGCCCGCCGGCATCGTCCACGGCGAGATGGCGGCGGCCGATCGCGCACGTGCGCTGGCCGAGTTTCGCGACGGCCGGATTCACGTGCTCGCCAACGTCGCGGTGCTCACCGAGGGCTTCGACGATCCGGGCGTGTCGTGCATCGCGATGGCCCGCCCGACCCGGTCCGAGGGCCTCTACGCGCAATGCGTCGGTCGCGGCACGCGGATCGCCGAGGGGAAGCGCGATTGCCTGATCCTCGACTTCGTCGACGTCTCCGAGCTCAGCCTGTGCACGCTGCCGTCGCTGTTCGGCTGTCCGCGCGATCTCGATCTGCGCGGCGAGGATGCGAGCGACGCCGCGCGCAGCTGGGAACAGATCCAGCTCGATTACCCCGAGCTCGAGCTCGAGGCCGGCGCGCTCACGCTGCGCGAGATCCAGGATCGCGCGGAAGCGTTCGACCCGCTGACCCTCGAGCTGAACCGCGATGTCCGCGCGATCTCCGGCAACGCGTGGTTCTCGCTCGGCCGCCATGGTGTCGGCCTGCACTTCGCGCGGGCGCCGAGCACGTTCAGCGCCGTGACGGTGCTCTCGCGGCCCGCACGAAGCAAGCGCTGGGAGGTCATGGTCGATCACCAGGTGATGGAACGGTTCTCGACGCTCGAGGAGGCGGTCCAGGCGGTCGACTACGAGATCGATCGTCGAGGCCGCGCCGCGAGCACATCCGCACGCGACGACGCCCCGTGGCGGTACGCACCACCGCCGCCAGGTCTCGGTACCCGCGCGACCACGCATGCCGAGGCCTTGCGCCTGGCCGTATGGACGGCCGTGACGCGTCGAGCGCGGGCTCCCAGTTAGTGCGACAGCATCGCCATGCGATCGCGGTAGCCGATGGCCAGCGCGCGATCCTTGAACACGTCGCTGCCGAGCAAGATCGCCGGCTGGTCGACGAGCCCTGCGCGCTCGAACACCGGCAGCTCGCGCACCAGCATCGTGCGTCGTGCAAGCTGGACGTTACCGACGGTCATCGACGGCACCTGAAACATCGGCCGTGACACTCCGAGGACCTTCGCCGCCGCATGGTTGATCACGGTGATCGGTGCACCGAGATCGAGCAGCGCGCGCATCGGCGGGTGATCGCCGATCTTGACGTCGAGCCTCATCAGGCCTCGCGAATCGCGCTGCAGTGCGACGCGCGCCATGCCGGGCAACAGCGCGTTCTCGACGATCGCCCCGGACGGGTAGAGCGCGATCGTCCGGTTTCGAAAGTCGAGGACGACGTCGTGGCGCGCCAGGATGTCGAGCCCGAGGACGCCATCGAACGGGACCGAGCTATCGCGAGCATTCGGCAGGTCGACGATCGCGACCTCGACATTGCGATGGTTTGCGAGGCCGATCGACAGCGACTTGATCAAGCCGACCTGCGCCGGGATGTGACCGTTGATCGTGGTCTCCGCAATGACCTCGATCCCGAGCTCGCGTGCCGCGCGTGTCGAGATCGCGGTGATGCTCGCGGCCGTGTCGAGAACCATCACCCGCGGCTTGCCATCGATCAGGGCGGTCACCAGCAGGCGCTCGCCGCGAATCTCGATCGGAGCGAGGATGCCGCCGGAGAAGCGCGGCGGCGCACCCGAACACGCCGCGAGTACCAAGACGACGAGGAGAGGGTGCACCCCTTCAGCGTAGCGCTACCTCAGTCGGAACCAATGTGAGCACATCGTGCGACCGGGCCCGTGCGCCTACAGCCGTCGTCCCGCCCGATCTCGACCATCGGGCCGGGAGAGGCCTAATCAGGGCCTGTCAGGGCTTGCCATCCTCGGCGACGCGGTCCAGCCATACGCCGACCGTCTTGTCGTCGGGCCGCGATTCGATCTTCTCCCACGCACTGCCCTTGGACGACGCGAACATCGGGCAGTCGATACTGTCGTCCGCCTTGAAGTCCTGCGCTCCCAGCTTGGTCCCGGTCGTGGCATCGAACACCTTGACCTGGATGTCGACCAGCTTTCGCGGCGCCATGCCGTCGCCACCAGGCGCGCCCTTCTCGGACGTCGACTTGTAGGGGCCGCACTTGCTGCCGTCGCGCGACGTGCCGACGTCGTAGCCGATCGCGACGAGCCCGACCTCACCGACCGTGGTCAGCTTGCCGAAGTGGCTCGCGGCTCGGTACTTGTCGGCGGGGAGATACACCAGTGAGCTCGTCGACCGGGTCGCCGCATCGCCCGTGATCGCCGTGCCCGAGCCGACATCCCTGAACAACGCCTTCGTGATGTCCTTCGCGGCACCCGCCAGATCGATCGAGAGCTTGCCTTCGAGCTTCACCACGCCCTTCGCGAACACGAACGGTACCGTCGTCGCGATGCCGGCGCCATCACTCAGCGCCGAGCGGATCGGCGCACGCAGGATCAGCGGGCGCAACGAGTAGACGACCTGCGCCTTGCCGTCCTTGCCGATGTCCACCGTCTGGTCACCGACCGTGAGCTTGCCGCCGACACTGCCAGTCCAGCCGAGCCGGATGCTGCCGTCCGACCACGCCCAGCAGTAATCGATCTTTCCGAAATCGCCGGCCTGGAGCTTCGCGTGGCCGTTGCTGGTGCCGGAGCTCGCGCAGTCGGCGAGCCGCACGAACGGCTTGCCGGCGCCCGGTGGCTTCCGGATCGTCACTGTCTCCGTCACCACCTTGCCGTTCTTCTCGAACGCGATCTCGATCGTGTTGTCGCCGTCCTTGAACTTGTCGAGCGGCACCGACATCTTCCACGGTGCCGTCCCCTCCAGCGCGTCGAGCCGCGTGGGCGCAACGCCGGGAACGGTCACCGTCATGTCGGAGTCGCCGTAGAACTCGAGCTCGACGCGATCGTCGACCACCTTCGCGTTGACGCTGGCGTAGAACGGAGGATTTCCCTTGCAGGCGAGCAAGACCACGAGCAGTACGACAACACGCATGCCGCGACCATAACGGATCGGCGTCGCGCGCGCTTACCGCTGAGGGTTAGACGACGTCGCCAGCTCGCGCATCCGGCGCTTCGACAGCCGAACGAACCTGCGCTGGAGCTGCCGCGCGATCGGCTTTGCGAGGCGCGCGAGCCAGTAGCGGGGGCGCGAGAACGCGATGATCGTGTAGACGACAGTGTCGTCGGGCATCCACTCGACGAGGAACCGCTCCTCGCCGCGCTCCGCGTGACCGGGCAGTGTGCCGTACGCAAAACCGAAGCGACGTGGCTCGTCGATCACGTAGACGATCCGGGCGGCGTTGAGGAACCACAGTCCGAACACGCGGATCACCACCCCGGCGATCTCACCTTCCACGATCGGGATGCCCTCCGGTTCGATCGTCGCGAGTGGGGCCGGGAACATTTGCCACTGCCGGATCGCCTCGCGGGCCGCTGCGAACACCTCCTCGCCGCGCCCGAGCTCTTCACGGTTGCGGTCGTGATCGTAGCCAGGCGGCGCGGGACCGTCGTCGCGGGTTGCGCCGGCGCCCGGGTAGCTGAGCGCGAGTGATCGCTGGGCATGACGGTGCGCCTGCACGCGATTCGCATCCGGTCGTGCGAACGTCCACACACCGCGAGTCTACCGTCCAACGATCTCGACGTAACCGCTGTGACGCACCAGTCGCTCGTGCTAGACCGATCAGTCTAGGATGGAACTGTCGACGAAAGATCGCCTGATCCAGGCCGGCTTGGCCATGCTGCTCGAGCGTGGCTACAACCACCTCGGGATCCAGGACGTCCTCGACAAGACCAAGGTCCCGAAGGGCAGCTTCTATCACCACTTCGAGAGCAAGGCAGACTTCGCACTCGCGGTCGTCGACACGTACATGGAAGCAGTCCACGGGGCCCTGGATGCGTTCTTGCTCGACGAACGCGTGCTGCCGCTCCAGCGGATCCGCAACTTCTTCGAAGCGACCCGCGAGTCCTACAAGGGCGACGGGTACCTCGGCTGCCTGCTCGGGGGCCTTGGCCAGGAGCTGTCCGGTGTCGACGAGACGTTTCGTGCTCGCATCGAGGGTTGCATCAGCGAGATCGCGGCGAAGCTCGAGGTCTGCCTCCGCGTCGCGATCGCACGCGGTGACGTGCAGCGTGGCGCGAATTCAAAACACCTCGCGGCGCTGCTCGTCAACTGTTGGGAGG
>JACCYD010001294.1 GCA_013696695.1 Deltaproteobacteria bacterium
CGGCGACACCCAGCGGCGCGAGGCTGACCGTGAGCTTGGCGCTGGCGCGCGGCTCGATCTCGACGGTGCCTGCGTAGGGCTGGTAACCGAACACGTCGATCACGATCGTGTGCTTGCCGGGATCGAGGTCGAGGTTCTCGAGTGGAGCGACGCCGACGAACCGTCCATCGAGGGTGACGTTGCCGTCGGCCGGAATCGACAGCACCTTGAGCCGCCCGCGGTCCGAGCTCGCGACGGATACGGCCGGAGTGTCCGGCTCCTCGCCGGTCGCGCGGCCGATCGCGATGCCGATCACGAGCGCGACCAGCATGCCGATGGCGACCATCGCGGCGATCGGCGCGCGACTGCGCGGTGGAGGCGCAGGCATCGGCGGCATCCGGACGACCGCACCCGGATCGGGTGTGTATTCGTGGTGACTGGCCACCGCCGTCGGACCTTACCATTCGGCTCGGTCCGCGAGCTCAGCGCTTGGTTCCGCTGCGGAGCTTGCGCGCGATCCAGTGCGCCGGCTCACCGAACAAGCGATCGAGCCACATGCCCGGCTCCGGCAGCGACTCCTGCATCGACCTCGGATCGTCGGGATCGAAGACCGTCTCCTCGGGGAGCAGCTTCGACAGCAACCAGCCGGGCTTCTCGTCGGCGTTGCGCTGGTGAATGCGCAGGCGATGCGTCTTGGCCTCGGCGAGCTCGTCGAGCTTCGTCACGAGGTTCTCGGTGTCGGCGAAGTCGTCCTTGCGTCCGCTGTGCTCGCGGAGCAGCGAGACGCGGACGTGGCGGATCGAGGAGCTGGGTTCTGCGGATTCCCACGCGACGCCGAGCTCGGTGTCGAAGCCCATGCTGCGGTTGGAGAGGTTCGCCGAGCTGACGAGCAGGAAGCGATCGTCGACGGCGAGCACCTTGGCGTGGATGAAGACCGGGACGTCACCTTCGGGCCCGGGTGCCGCGGAGTAGTAGATGCCGAGGCGGTGGCCGGTCTCCTCGGCGACCTTGTCGAGCCGCTCGAGAATCCGTGCCTGGTAGACGCCGATCGAGATGCGTTCCTTGAAGCCGCCGCTGGCGCGCGGCAGGATCATCACGATGTCGAGCGTCGGGCCGCCCGCACGCATGCGGCTTTCCAAGGCGCGCGCGATCTCGTCGCAGGAGAAGTACTGGTTCTCGATGTAGATCGATCGCTCCGCGGAGGCGATCGCGCGCTTGTGTAGCTCGTAGAGCTCCTTCACGGCAGCTGATGGCGGGTCCTCGGTGTGGGGGAGCGTGCGCGCGAGGCCGATCCGATCGGCGGTGACCTGGATCGTGGCGCGCACTCCGAGATCGCGGCTCGGCAACTCGCGCTGCTCGAGCGGCTTGCCGGTCGCTGCCTGCCAGCGCTCGTGAAAATACGTGCGCAGCGTGTCGACCGCATCGCCGACGACGAACGTCTGGACGTCGTGGTACGGCGCGTACGGGTGGTCTCCCTTCTCGCATCGATTCGGCTGCTCGGCCGCGTGCTCGCGATCGTCCCACCTGCCCTTGCAGAGATCGATGCCCCCGACGAACGCGACAGAGCGATCGACGATCAGCATCTTCTGGTGATGCGCTGCGCCGAACGGATGCGCGTTGTCGACCTTGTAATGAATGCGGCGATGACCGCGCAGCGAAAACATCAGGCGCTGCAGCGGCTCGCGCTCGAGCGTGAAGACCGGCGACGCGTCCCACGCGAGGATGTGAACCTCGAGCTCCGGCCGCTCCTTGCAGAGCGAGGTCAGGAGGTCGAGGAACTTGATCGGGCGATCGCAGCTCGTCGCATCGTCGCCCTTCATCAGCACGAAGTCGGTCTCGAACTGCCAGCCGGTCATCACGATGCTGCGCTCGGCCTTGCAGCACGCTTCGTACACCGCGCAAAAGAAGTCGCGCGAATCGATCAACACGCCCGCGTGTGGTGCGGGCAGCACTTCGCCGCAGGTGTATCCGGGGATCAAGAGATCGGTCATGCAGCAAGCTCCGCGTAGAGGGGCAAGTGATCGGAAGCGACGCGCGCTGGCTTCGCTGTCCACGTCCCCGCGCGCACGACCTCGAGGCCGCGCACGAGGATGTGGTCGATCGGCATCATCGGCAGCGTCGCCGGCCAGGTCCGCGCGTATCGCGTCGCGGATCGCAGGCCGCAGCACAGCTGCTTGTACGCACGCGACAGCGGCGTGCAGTTGAAGTCACCGACCACGATCGCGTGGGGACCGCCGAGCTCGCACGCGATTGCTTCGGTCTGCGCCGCGCGCTCGCGGAACACCGTTGACAGGTGCGTGTTGATCACCTCGACCGAGCCCGACTCGTCGGGCCACGCGAGCCGTGTCACGAGCGCACAGCGTGGCTCGGAGCGCCGCAGCTTCGGACGTCCTGGAAGCGACAGATGGCGGGTCTCGATGATCGGGATGCGTGACAGCGTGGCGATGCCGTAGCGCTCGCCTTCGCTCGAGAGACACGGTTGAAAGCTCGCCGTCATCCCCAGCCGGTGCGCGAGCGCCTCGGCCTGGTCGACGAGCCCACTGCGCGGCTTGTTGATGTCGACTTCCTGAATCCCGACGATGTCGGGCCCGTACGACGAGATCACGGCGGTGATCCGGCCGAGGTCGACGCGCCCATCCGCACCGAGGCCGTGCCGGATGTTGTAGGTCATCACGCGCAGCACGTTCACTCCGTGACGTAGGAGCAAATCGCGCACCACGTGCGAGGTCGCTAGACGAGCGCCAACGCTCGGCGGCAACTCTCGACAATCGACCAGGGACAACCAGCGAACCCTGGTCGTGAGCCGTCAGTACTTTTGTACTGACGAGCCGGGCATGCCCCACGACAACGAGGGCTCTGGAAGCCGACCCGCACCTGGGTCCTTCGGAGCCTTGCTCGAGACCTCGAGCTATTCGGCATGGGCCGGCTCGAGCAATTCGGTAGCCCCTCGTGAGCCGTCAGTACTTTTGTACTGACGAGCCGCCCAAGGATAACCACCGAACCCTCGTTGTGGGCCGTCAGTACTTTTGTACTGACGAGCCGCCCAAGGACATCCAACGAATCCTCGTCGTGAGGCAACTCGTCGTGGGCCGTCAGTACTCTTGTACTGACGAGCCACCCAAAGGCGACGTGTCGGTTACCGAACACCTCACTGGATCGGGCGTACGTGGGAACACTGGAACCGGATGAGCGGCAACAACGCGCCGCTCGAGCGCCTGATCTTTCGGCGAGCGTGACTTAGGTCGTGGGAGAACGGGCAGCGTCGGCGGGCGCTGACAGCTCGATCCGAATCAACTACGGGCGAGGAGGGCTGCACAGCGCGTACGGATTCGACCGGTGCACCTCGAGGCCCGCGCGCACGGGCTTGTGGGCTTCGTCGACGAGCCTCGAGATCGTGACCCAGCTCAGCTTCGGGAGCTTCGCGAGCGGCCGCGCATCGATGCGGCACACGCCAGCGACATCGAGCGTGTCGAGCTCGCGCAACGCGACGATCGGGCCGAGGTCGGCTTGTTCGACGCCGCCGATCCTGAGGCGCTTCAGATTTGGCACGGCGCGGAGGAATCTGAACTCGCCGCGGCGAGTGTCGTCGGGAAACAGCGAAACGTCGAGCGACCGCAGCCTCGGCAGCGCCGGCAGCGCCGGCGCGGCATCGAGGGTGATGCCGAGCTCGTCGAGCATGCCGAGCAGGGGGGCCTCGAGGAGACGCTGGACGTCGCCACGCGAGCTCTTCCGCAGGTTGACGTCCAGCGACCGTAGCGACGGGAGCTTCAGCGCGACGAGACCGGCCATCGGCAGCGGCCCGTTTCGAAGCGAGAGACGGCGCAGCTGCGTCGCGTGCGAGAGCGCCGAGACGTCGAGAACGATCGCGAACGCCGTCAGCGCGCCGGCATGCTCGATCCCGTCGAGTCGCTCGACCGTGAGACAGTTGCTCTTACCGAGCTGGATCTCGATGCCTGCGGGGAGTCCGCGAAGCGGAACGAGATCGGCCAGCGTGCCGCAACCGTCGATCGTCAGCGAGCGCAGTGCTGCGTGCTTCGGGCCGACGACGAACGACGAGACGTCACCGACGTCGATCGTCAGCGGATCGATCGATGGCGGCGGTGGCGTGGAGTCGCTCGGTTCCGGCTTGCTCGGCGCCGGATCGCTCGGTGCCGGCTCGCTCGGTGC
>JACCYD010001296.1 GCA_013696695.1 Deltaproteobacteria bacterium
GCCCCAGCTCGAGCGCGAGCTCCGCGACGGCGTCGATATCCGCATCGGCGAGATCGGGCGCGATCTTGACCAGCAGCGGCACGCGGCGCATCGGCGAGGCGGTGTCGCAAGCAGCGCGCACCGCCGCGAGCAGCGGACGCAGCTTGTCTACGGCTTGCAGATCGCGAAGGCCGGGCGTGTTCGGCGAGCTGACGTTGACGACCAGATAATCGGCGAGTGGAGCCAGCGTGGTGGCGCTGGCGGTGAAATCGGCGAGCGCATCTGCTTCGGCGACCCGCTTGGTCTTGCCGATGTTGACGCCGACCGTGCCATCGGGCCGACGCTCGAGCCGACGCGCGGCAGCCGTGGCGCCCTCGTTGTTGAAGCCCATGCGATTGATCAGCGCGCGATCCTTCGGCAACCGGAACAGCCGCGGTTTCGGATTGCCCGGCTGCGCCTCGGCGGTGACTGTGCCGACCTCGACGAAGCCGAAGCCGAGTGCGAGCAAGCCACGCACTCCCTTCGCATCTTTATCGAACCCCGCGGCCAGCCCGAGCGGACCGGGGAGCTCGCGACCGAACGCCTTGACGCGCAGCTTCGCATCGCTCGGTCCGAGCCAGCGCTGCATCAGGCTCGCGACACCGGGCACCTGCACCATCGCGCGCAGCGCGGCGAACGACACCTTGTGCGTGCCTTCGGCCGGCAGTCGCTGCAGCACGAGCCAGTAGAAGAAGCGGTACATCTAGCGGACGAACGATAACGGATCAGGAGTGGCGCCGGGGCCGCTAGAGCACGTACTCGACCGCCGCTTCCCCCGCACGCGTTGGTTGGGGTGGCGCGATGTTCGCCCACAGCAGCGAGAGATCGAGCTCGATGGCGTCGAACGGCTCGGCGCGGACTTTGACGTCGCCTCGGTAAATCGCGACGATCAGCCACAGCCCCTCATGAAGGCGCATGACCTCGAGCGTACGCACTTGAGCGTTGATGAACCACACGTGCTTCACCCCGGCACGTGCGTAGATCGGAAGCTTCTCCACGCGATCGTGGACGCGAGTCGACGGAGAAAGCAGCTCGCAAACCCAGTCTGGTGGAAGGGTGAAGAACGCGTCGTCGTGAACCTCTGGCAAGCGCTCGCGGCGCCAGCCGGCGAGATCCGGGATCACGATGTCCGAGCCGAGATGGACTTCCGGTTCGAACAGAAGAATCCATCCGCCAGGTCCTCCGTTGCCGAGATCGAACGGGGGCATGAGGGTTGCCCCGAGACGGGATCCTGCTGCGGTGTGCGCGCCCGCGGGACGCGGTGACAAGCGAAGATCTCCATCGATGATCTCGGCGTTCAGATGCTCCGGCGCATCCAGGACGTCCTGATACGTAGCGGGCTTCTTCTTCGGTGCGCCGACCATGCCTGAATCTACCACTCGACTCTGACGTGCCGAGGACGATTTTCTCGACGAGCAACGCTACGCTGCGGCATGCGTGAAGTCTCGTTCCCATCGACGATGCGCGCGTCCGACGCCACCAGCTTCGCGGCCTGCATCGCGACGATCCTCGAGCTTCGGATCGACGACGTGCCGGTCACGCCACCGGAAGAGCAGCTCACCGGCTGGCGCACGATGCGCTGGCTCGGCGGCCTCGGACTCGGGCTGATCCCCGTCGCCGACGCCGCGACGTTTTCATTCGCCGGTCCGTGGATCGGCTGGGCGCGCGCCGGCGATCAACGCCGCGCCGTCGTCATGTTCGGCGTTCCCTCGGGCCTGGTGTTCGATCCGACCGGCATCACGAGCGAGCCCTGGCAACTCGACGGCGGTTACGTGATCGCCGCGCTCGATATCGCGCTCGCGCGGCCGGTACTCCCGGAGGCACCCACCACGACCGGAACTATCGAGCAGATCTATGTCGCGGATCGCGCGGCTGCACCTGCACGCGCCGTCACCGAGGCGCGCGCGATCGCCGGTCTCGGCCTTGAAGGGGATCGGCACGCGCTCGGCACCGGCACGTTTCCGTCGAAGACGCCCGGTAGTGCGATCACGTTGATCGCCGCCGAGGTCTGCGAATCGTTCTCCCCGCCGCTCGGGCCCGACGAGCATCGCCGCAATGTCATCACGCGCGGCATCGACGTCGAACGCCTGGTCGGCCGCGACTTCACGATCGGGACGCTGCGCCTGCGCGGCAAGCGGATCTGCGAGCCGTGCAAGGTGATCCAGAACTACGCCCAGCGCCCGATCTTGCGCGCGCTCGTCCACCGCGGGGGCCTCCGCGCCGACATCCTCGAGGATGGGATGCTGCACGTCGGCGACCCCGTTCGCATCGCGACCTGATACCTCTACGGCGTGGCCGAGTTCGTGTTCGCGACGTGCTTGCCCGGGTTCGAGCCCGCGGTGAAGCGCGAGGTCGCACGCACGAGGCCCGAGCTGCGCTTCGCGTATTCGCGACCGGGTCTGATCACGTTCAAGTCGCCGCGCGAGGTCGCGCTCGACGATCCGCCCGGCTCCGTGCTCGCGCGCGTGTGGGGGCGATCGG
>JACCYD010001322.1 GCA_013696695.1 Deltaproteobacteria bacterium
GCTCTGCAGCGGACCGCCCAGCCCCCAGACGTCGAAGCCCCAGTTGTTGATCTCGACCTCGGGGTTGGTGTGCGCGAACGAGCTCAGGCACTGGCCCGGTGCGTTCGCGTTGGCCGATAGCTGGGACCACACGTCGATCGTGCCGCCCATCTCGCCGCCGATCGGGATCGTCGAGAACAAGCCCTCGCAACTGCCCTCGAAGTAAACGTAGAGGTCCGGGATGCGAATGCGCAGCCACAGATCTCCGCGATCCTCGACGAGGTTGACGACGACGGTGCCCTGCGATGCCTGGACGGGCCACGTCACACAGCGATCGTCTTGCGACAGGATATCGCGCGCCATGATCTCCGCGGCGACGTCGACTCCACCGGCCTCGGCGGCGAGCCCTTCGCCCATCGAGGCCAGGATCGCGTCGTCGAGGATCAACGACGCGGCGGCCGGGTTGTGCGCGCCTTCAGGTAGGAAGCGTGCCGCGAGCAGCGTGCGATCGCCCTTGCGCGTGTGACCGGCGTCGTCGGTGACCAGCACGTTGAAGCGGGTCAGCCCGAGGCCGGTTGGCACCTCGGCGGTGAACGCACCGTCGTCACCGCGCTCGGCAGGTGCGCCTGCAACGTCGATGCTCGCGATGCCCTCGGTGGCGGTCGCTCGACCGTGGATTCGCCACGTCGTCGACGTCTCCGGTTGCACGAACCGATCGGTCGCCGACATGTCGACATCGATCGTCCAGCCCTTGGGATCCGGCTCGACCTCATCGTCACCCGACTTGTCGCCGACAGAACAACCCATCATCGCGATCAGCGCGATCTCAAGCCACGTGCGCATGCCGAACCCCCTGTGATGCGGAACCATATGTAAATCGCTCGGGATAGTCCACTGTTGACGATGAGTCAACAGTGCGCACGTCGCTGCGCGACTCGTGCAACTACCGCTAGTTGACTCGACGTCAGTAACCGTCGCTGACGGGACATTTCTCAGGCTAGCGCCGGGGCCATCGCTTGGCGCGCGACCCCACCGTAGCCTCACCTCTCGGTGAATGGACGAGCCTGACTACTCTGCCGCGTCGTCGGGCTCGCCGTCGTCGTCGTCGGCCTCGTCGGCCTCGTCGCCTTCCAGCGAATCGTTCGGGATCGTGTCCTCGCCGTCGATCGCTTCGATCGGCGTGGCCTCGATATCGCTCGACTCGTCGCCCTCGGCAACGCGCTCGATCGCGGCGACATGCTCGCCGTCATCGAGACGCATGACGCGGACGCCCTGCGTGGCGCGGCCTTGCACGGAGACATCGCTGACGCGGATGCGGATCAGCTTGCCGCGATCCGAGATCATGATCAGGTGATCGCCATCGCTGACGATGCGCGTGGCGGCAACCTCGCCGTTGCGCGCGGTGGTCTTGATCGCGATCACGCCCTTGCCGCCACGATTCTTCGTGGGGTAATCGGCGACCGCCGTGCGCTTGCCGTAGCCGCGCTGGCAGACGACGATCAACGTCTGGGCACCGGAGTCCGAAACCGCCGAAATCGACCGTGCGAACGTCACCATGCCGACCAGGCGATCGCCCTCGCGCAAGGTGATGCCGCGAACGCCGCCGGCGGACCGACCCATCGCGCGGACGCGATCCTCGGTGAACCGAACCGCGTAGCCCTTGGCCGAGGTCAGCAGCACGTCATCCGTCTTGGTGACCAACGCGGCGGCGATCAGGCGATCGCCCTCCTCGATGTTGATCGCGCGGATGCCGCTCTGGCGGACGTTCTCGAACTGCGACAGCTCGGTCTTCTTCACGGTGCCCGACTGGGTGGCGAAGAACACGCTGGTGTCGTCGCGGAACTCGGTGAACGGCAACATCGCGACGACGCGCTCGCCATCCTGCAGCGGGAGCACGTTGACGATCGGGCGGCCCTTCGCGGTGCGAGAGCCTTCCGGCAGCTCGTGCACCTTGAGGTAATAGACGCGGCCCTTGTCGGTGAACAACAGCAGGTGATCGTGGGTCGACGCCGCGAACATGTCGGTGATGAAGTCACCTTCCGCCGACGACGCACCCGTGATGCCACGGCCACCGCGACCCTGCGCTTCGTATTCGCTGACGCGCGTGCGCTTGATGTAGCCGAGACGCGTGCGCGTGACGACGACGTCTTCCTGATCGATCAGATCCTCGGTGAGGATCTCGCCTTCTCTGTCCTCGATGCGCGTGCGGCGTACGTCGGCGAACTCTTCACGGACGGCCTTGAGCTCGTCGATGATCGCGCCCATCAGCTTCTTGTCGTCGGCGAGCAGGCCCTCGAGGTAATCGGTGAGCGACCACAGCTCCTTGTATTCCGCTTCGAGCTTCTCGCGCTCCAGGCCGGTGAGGCGACCGAGGCGCATGTCGATGATCGCCTGCGCCTGGCGCTCGGTGAGCATCACGAAGCCCTTGGCCTTGGCGGCGGCGACTTCTTCGGCGGGCCGACCGGCGCGCTCGAGGAAGCCATCCATCCCGCCCAGGCGCTCCTGCATCAAGGACGTGCGCGCTTCGTCGGTGTCCTTCGACGCGCGGATGATCGCGATCACGCGATCGATGTTCATGACCGCGAGGCCGAGACCCTCGACGATCTCGCGGCGCGATCGCGCTTCGCGCAGATCGAACAGCGTGCGGCGGGTGACCACCTCGCGGCGGTGATCGACGAAAACTTGAAGAGCGCGCTTGAGCGACAGCAGCACCGGGCGGCCATCGACGATCGCGAGCATGTTGACGCTGACCGATTGCTGCAGCGACGAGTGCTTGAACAGGTTGTTCAGCACCGTCTCGGGCGTGGCGTCCTTCTTGAGCTCGAACACCACCCGCATCGACTCGCGGTTGGTCTCTTCCTTGATGTCGTGGATGCCCTCGAGCTTCTTGTCCTTGACCTGCATGGCCACGGACTCGACCCAGCGGGCCTTGTTGACCATGAAGGGGAGCTCGGTGACGACGATCAGCGAGCGACCCTTGAGCTCCTCGAAGTGCGCGACGCCGCGCAGCGCGATCGTGCCGCGGCCCGTCTTGTAGGCGGACACGATGCCGAGGCGGCCGAGGATCACGCCGCCGGTGGGGAAATCCGGGCCGGGGATGATCGCGTTGAGCTCTTCGTCGGTCAGGCTCGGCTTCGCGATCAGCGCGAGCACGCCATCGATCACCTCGCCGAGGTTGTGCGGCGGGATGTTGGTGGCCATGCCGACGGCGATACCGGTGCCGCCGTTGACGATCAGGTTTGGGAACCGCGTCGGGAGGACGGTGGGCTCGAGCTCCTTGTCGTCGTAGTTCGGTTGCCAGTCGACCGTCTCTTTATCGATATCGGCGAGCAGCTCCGCCGAGAGCTTGCTCATCCGGCACTCGGTGTAACGCATGGCCGCCGGCGGATCGCCGTCGACACTTCCGAAGTTGCCCTGACCGTCGACGAGCTCGTAGCGCATCGAGAAGTCCTGGGCCATGCGGACCAGGGCGTCGTAGACCGCGCTATCACCGTGCGGGTGGTACTTACCGATGACGTCGCCGACGATGCGGGCGCACTTGAGGTACGGCCGATTGTGCGTGTTCGACAGCCCGCGCTGCGCGAACAGGATGCGGCGGTGCACCGGTTTCAGACCATCTCGCGCGTCCGGAAGGGCGCGCGCGACGATCACGCTCATGGCGTAATCCATGAACGAGTTCTTCATCTCCGTTTCGATGGAGATCGGCGTGATGTTCGAGGAGGTTACGTCAGACATCGAAGGCGTTTTCTATAACATGTCGCGCACCGTGCCGAGGTTCGCCGCCCGACGAAGTTATCGCCCGCGAGCGATGTTTGCAGGGCTCGGATTCATGCTCGCGTGCCTGGCGGTTTCGGCCGTGCTCGCGACCGGTGAGGGAGCGTCGATCGCGCCCTACGTCGCCGGCGCTGGCGCGCTCGTCTACTTCATCGCGACGATTGCCGCGATGATCCCGCAGACGGTGACCTTCGAGATCGCGGGCACCACGGTGACCCCGTCGTGGCGCGGGCCGATCTCGGGTGCGAGCATCGAGGTCGGTTCGTGGGTTGCTCCCGGCGTCGACGCGTCGATCGGCCTGGCGGTCTACGTTCGCGGCGCAGGTGGCACGCTCCGGATCGGGCTCGACGGTCATGATGGCGAGGGCTACGCGATGCGCGGCAAGCCGACGCGGGTGGTGGATTGCACTCTCCCGAAGACCGAGGCGGCCGATCTGCTCGCGGCCTTCGGCATCGAGCGCGGTCCCGCGGGGCCGCTCGCGATCCCGCTGCTGCGGAGCACGCAGAGCTTCGGCGGCGTCGCCCGCGGGATGGCGCCGTGGCTGATCTCGATCACGCTGCTCGGAGTGTTCGGGATCGTCGTCGGTAATACGGAGTGGGGTGAGCAGATGCTGAAGTCGCCACACGGTCAGCTGGTGATGGTCATCGTGTGCGGCGGGCTGGCGCTGGCAGGCGTGGTGATGATGATCGTGCGCGGGCGACGCGTGAAGACGCCCGAGCTCGAGCTGCGATTCGACGACGACGCACTGCGCATCACCGACGTCCGGCGCGGCACCGCGACGCAGGTGCCGTGGTCGAGCGTCACGATCGAGAAGCTGAAGTACTCGGTGTCGTCCAGGATGGGCACGTTTTCGATGCCGCTGATGGTGCTCGGCCTCGGGGATCGCACGCTCCGGATCGGAGCGTGGGACACCGGGCTTGCGTGGCCCGGTGCGCCGGCCTCGACCTGGCGCGCGCCGCACTGGCTGGTGGGTGCCGCGAAGTGGCCGAAGCTGGTCGACGCGCTCAAGCGCCACAACCGGATGTGACTTGCGTATGCTTCGCGCGTCATGGCCGTGAAAAAGAAGCCCGCCAAGAAGCCCGCCAAGAAGCCCGCCAAGAAAGCCGCGCCCAAGAAGGCCGCGTCGGCGGCGAAAGCCGCTCCAAGGAAGCCGCCCAAGGCCGCGAAAAAGGCTGCGAAAAAAGTTCCGGCGAAAAAGCCGGCGGCGAAAGCCGCTGCCAAGAAAGCGCCGGCCAAGAAGGCGGCGGCGAAAGCCGCGCCGAAGAAGACGAAGGCCACCCGGAAGATGGCGGCGCCCGACGAGATGACGATGACGCCGCCGTTCGACGACATCGAGTCGGACCCGATCGAAGTGTTCCCGGATCCGATCGTTCCCGTGGACGTCGTGGACGCCGTGGACGCCGAGGATGCCACCGACGATGGCTGGACAGATTCGAGCGATGCGACGCCCACCAACGGCGCATCCGCCGATCCGTACGCCGGCGTCGCGAACGCGCTGGTCGCCGATCTCACCGCGGCCGCCGGCGACACCGACAAGGAGACCGTCGCGCTGCAGAAGGCGATCGACGGCTACGTCGCGATCTCCGGTGCCAACCTCGTCGATCTCCAGATCCCCGAGTACTTCGCCGAGGACGGTGGCGTGGCGAACCCACCCGCCCTCGAGCGCGTCGCGGGAGCCTCCGAGGAAGACATCTTCCGGTGGAGCCAGAAGCTCGCAGATCTCTGCGGGTACTGACGTGCTGACCCTCCCGGGGACGGACGTGATGGCGCCGTGGGGTGACGGTCGTCGTGCGAACCGATCACGACGATCCACGCGAGGTGCTGGTCGTGTTCTGGGAGGGCAAGTGCGCGACGGTCAAGGCGAGAGCTGCGACCGTGCGAGTTCGAGGCCGGCACCAAGGTGTCGAGGCGAGCAATCGCCATCGCATCGGCGCGGCGGGGGCTCGCATCGACACCGTCACCACGTGGCGCGATCGTTGTCCGTGAAGGTGACGAGCTCGTCACACAGCTGAGCGAGCCGCTCGCGGACCACGTCGGGTCGCGCCATGTGCCCGAGCTCGATCCGGGCGAGCTTGCGATCGCCGAGCACAGCCGCGAGCAGCTCGGCGCCCGCGCGATCGACCCTGCATGTCAGCCGGAGCTCCTCGAGACGCGGCAACGACGACGGCAAACTGTCGAGCCGCCCGTAGCCGATCGCGAGCCTGCGGAGGGCTGGGAATTTCGATCCCAGCCAATCGCCGGGATCGCCGTTGACCGTGAGCTCTCGCAACAGCCGCAGGCTGCCGTGCGACCACACGTCGGGGAACAGCTTCCCGCCATACGGCTGCGTGTCACCGACCACCGCGTGGTCGATGAATCCGAAGCCCCACGTGACGATCGCCCGCGCGACCTCGGAGCGGCACACTCGCGGCAGCAACCGGTATCGCAGCTCGTTGCGCCGGTTCTCCTGATCCTCGTCGCCTTCATCGGGACCGAGCGCGAGGTCGAGGACGATCAGCTCGCCGCGCAGATCGCCGCGTTCGGTCAGTGCATCGGCGAGCACCGCGAGCACGTCGCGATCGTCGGGCGTGTCGTACAGCTGCTGCATCAAGGACTCGACTTGCCGATCGGGACCGAGCTGGACGCGGCGCGGCGGTACTGGCTTCTTGGCCTCGAGCGCCTCGATCCGATCCTGCAGCTCTTGCTTGAGCGCGGTCGCATCGGGGACCTGGCCCTCGTCGAACGTCTCGGACACCAGGATCTCGCGGACGAGCTTGGGCTGCTGTTCGATCGCGCACTCGAGGCAGTGGTACTGGTACTTCGCGTTCGGGATGCGGCCGTCGTTGCACGGCTCGGCGATCCGCGGATAGCCACGCGGAATCTCCCGGTCGCACGTCACGCACGGCGAGCGAAACCGACCGCAATCGAGCATCGGCCGGAGCGACATATCAGCGGTACGGGCCTGCGCCGAGCGTGTCCGCGGCCCACCACGCGGCAAGCTCGATCGCGGCACCGAGGCGATCGCGATCGGCGTGCGCGCCGTCGAACGCGATCTCGACATCGTGTGCGCGCACGGTCGTTGCGCTCGGGCGGCCGGTGTCGAGCAACTGCGCGGCGCGCGCATCGATCGGTAGCGTACCGCCGGTGGCATCCGCGGGCGGCGGCCACGCGGCGCGCGGCAAGCCTTCGCTGATCAGCGAGAGCGTCTGACCGCCGCTGCCGTGGCGATGCGCGCTGACGATCGTGCGCAGCCGGCCCGGATCGCCGGG
>JACCYD010001358.1 GCA_013696695.1 Deltaproteobacteria bacterium
GATCAACGCGCTGTCGTATGGCACGTTCCTCGTCATCGTGCGGCCGCTCGCCGAGCGCTACGATCCGTTCGCGCTGCTCGCGATCATGTTCGGGTGCGGCTTGCCGATCGCGATCCCGATCGGGCTCTACGAATTCGCGGGCGCGCCTTCGCTCGATGCCGGCGACCTCGGGTTCCTCGCGTTCCTGATCGCCGTGCCCACCGTCGCGGCGTACGCCCTGACCCAGATCGCGCTCAAGCGGACCGAGTCGAGCCTGGTCGCCGCATACATCTACCTCCAGCCCGTGTGCGCCGCGATCGGCGCGATGATCGTTCTCGACGAGCACATCGGTCCGCGCACCGTGGCCTGCGGTGCGATCGTGCTGTTCGGCGTCTGGCTCGCGGCCCGACGAGGCAACCCGCGCCCTGCGAAGGTGGTCACACCCGAGGCATGAGGTTCGTCCTCGTCATCGCGCTGAGCGGCGGTACGGCATTTGCGGACGATGCGTTGCACGCGCGCGTCGAGGCAGAGGCCGAGAAGACGTGGCTCGACATCGATCCGGTCTTCGCGCCGCAGCTCGAGGGGTTGACCGTCGGCGAGCGCGAGGTGGTCGAGAAGCGCTACAAGCTCGACCGCAAGACCGTGCTCCGGCTCGAGCTCGATCAATGGACGAACCAGGGTGATCGCGCGCTCCCGGCGCTCGATGTTCGCGCACAGGGCTGGCACGCCAGCGTACGCATTTCCCGCGATCTCGGCTTCGCGACGCTGTCGCTCGGCGCGTCGCTCGCCGACATCGACTCGCAGTTCGGGTTCGGCCGCTACTACGAGATCGGCGCCTCGCTGCTCCGCACGGTCGAGCTGTCGAACGGCCGCAAGGCCTGGTACGGCCTCACCGCGGGCCGCCGGAAGTGGCTCGTCGATGACGACCAGCAACCGCCCGCGGGTGAAGCGAATGCGATGCAGCTGATGTTCGTGTTCGGCTTCACGTTCTAAGCTGTCGCATGTTCACGTTGGACGCGCGCCTCGACGCCGACACCCTCGCGGTCATCGAGCTCCCACTGTCGGCCGTGCGGCTGATGCGCGATGCGAACTATGCGTGGCTCGTGCTCGTGCCGCGGCGCGCGAACGCGGTCGAGCTCGTCGATCTAGGCGACGACGATCAGCTCGCGCTGACCCGCGAGATCGCGGCGGCCTCGCGGGCGCTTCGCGCGTGCGTACCGTGCGACAAGCTCAACGTCGCCGCGCTCGGCAATGTCGTGCCTCAGCTGCACGTCCACGTGATCGCGCGCCGACACAGCGACCCGGCATGGCCGCGGCCGGTGTGGGGTGCGGTGCCGGCGGTGCCGTATCCGGCCGGCGGGGCCGAGGCGCTGATCGCGCGCATCTCGGCCGCCCTCTGAGATCGCTCGAAGGCTCTCGATAGCCTTGCACGCAAACGAAGTCAGCACCCGTTCAAGTCAAATCCACGACGGCAGCTCGATGTCCGTTTCGTCCTCGCCAAACATGTCGCGTTCAATCGTATGGAGACGCTCGACGTATTTCGGCAACTGATCTGCGGACGCTGCACCGCTTCGTTCGTCTACTGCATCGCGAAATCGTTCGATGAACACGGCATGATCGACCAAGCCTTTCCTGATCATTGCATCGATATCGGAACGGTCGGTGGCGTCGAAACGAGCGATCTTGCTGACCACGACATCGACGACGTCCAAGACCGTCAGATTGAACCACCTCATCTCGAGGTCATACGGGTGCCAGAGCGGTACGTGGGGAAGGAACGGGATTCCACTCGATACGACTTCCAGGTAGAGCCGATGCTGGAGACGGAGATCGCTGTTTGGACCAGCAAGCTCCAGAAGTCGCCTCCGTACGGGTGGCGTGTGTTCGAGTGTCTCCAACACATCGCCGTCGTTCGTTAGGCGCTCGTAGTTCGTTCTTAAAAGGAGCGCGCTACAGCCAAAGAGAGGCAACGTGATACGCGGGGTCCCAAGTCCCACGCGGCATCGAGCGCAGTGAAGAAGTTTCTAATCTGCTGCAAGCGCGGTTCTCAGCGCCTTCTCGAAGTCGTCAGGCTGAATTGTGGAGATGACACTCCAGTTTTTGGAGACTTGAGAGAGGTGGCGTCGTACTTCTTCGAGTGTGCGTTCACTGCGAATGTTGAGGTCTAGAATGTCCTCGCTCGGGGGCGCCGCCCGTCGGTGTTCGAGACCTCGTGAAAGGGCCGCAAGCCGCGTTGCCGCGGGCAGGAACTCGAGCTTCTTAGACTTTGATCCGGCGCCGTCGAGCAAACGCTTTACGGCGATTAGCGTGTTGTCGACAACCCACCCAAATCGGTTCAAATGACCAACCTCGATCATCGCCGCCTGTAAACGCGGCACACCTAACACTACTGCGTTGACGCTTCGGGATCACCTTTCGCCGACTTCGGCGCGATGGCACGGGAAGGCGTTGCGGATTCGGCTCTGAAAGAGGCGACCGTTTGAGGG
>JACCYD010001365.1 GCA_013696695.1 Deltaproteobacteria bacterium
CTCGAGTCGCCACAAATCCTCCATAGGCTCCCCGGTCCGGCCCGCAGCGTTGCGGGTCGCGACGGCACCCGGCCCGGTCGAAGCGGTCGCACCGGTCATCGCAGCGCCTGTCGCCACCCAGTTGCAGCCCGTCGCAGTCGACCCGAACGGAACCATCGAGCCCTACCGATGAAGCGCAGGCTCGCCATCACGCTCGCCTTGATCGGGGCGATGGTGTCGCCCGTCCTCGCCGATGAGATCGACCCTCCAGTCGCTCCTCCAGTCGACCCTTCACACGACGCACGCGTCCTCAGCGATCAGGGTCGCGTGTTTCACGACCTCGGTCTCTACGATCAGGCGATCGTGTCGTACAAGGCGGCCTACGAGCTCGCACCCGTACCCGGCCTGTTGTTCAACCTCGCCCAGGCCTATCGGCTGGCGGGCGACTGCGCCAACGCCGCGCTCATGTACCGCGACTACCTGCAGCTGGACTCGGATCTCAATCGCGCACTCGCGCGGACGCACCTCGCGACCGCCGAGCGCTGCCTGTCGGAGCGCGCGATCATCCGCCCGACCGCGGTAGCCTCACTCGAGAGCGCCGAGCTCGGCGTTGCCGCAACAGCCACCACGAAACCTCGGTCCGGGGTCGCGCTCGAGCGAGCTGGAACCGTGGTGGCGATCGGCGGCGGCGCGCTGCTCGGCGTTGGCGTCTACTTCGCGTTCCGAGCAGCCAGCACGAGCGCCGAGATCGAGCAGCGGTATGCCGAGGGCGCCACGTTTCGAGAGGTCGAGGACATCGACGCGCGCGGCCGGCGTTCGAGCACGCTCGCCAGAGGCTTCGTGCTCGGAGGTGGCGTCGCGGCGGTCACCGGCGGCGTCCTCTACCTCCTGGGTCGGCGCCAGGCAAAGCATGCAGAGCGCACGATCACCATCGCCCCGAATCCGGGCGGTGGACGGGTTGGCTTGACGTGGGCGTTTTGATTCGTGCGCTTGCCAGCGCGCTCGTCGTGCTGACGAGCTGTTATTCGCCTTCCGTACCGGACTGTTTGGTCGCGTGCGCGACCGGCGACGATTGCGCACCGGGTCAGGTGTGTGGCGCCGACGAGCGATGCGTGAGCCCGGACCTCAGCGGCGGGTGCGAGTTGCAGATCGAAAACGACGCCAGGATCCCCGACACGTCTGCTGAGCCTCCGTCCGACGCGGAGGTGCCCGACGCGAGCACGAACGGATTGCTGGTGATCGAGATCACCGGCGATGGCAGCGTCAGGGTCGGTGTTCCGACCAACATGACTTGCGATTCGACGCTCCCCAGCTGCTCGTATCTCGTGCCGATCGGGACGACGGTGACGCTGAAACAGACCGCCGACCAAGACTGGCAGTTCGCCGCATGGAGTGGCTGTACCGCGAGTGCGGACGACTGCGTGATCGTGATCCCGCCCGGCACGACCGTCATCACCGCGACGTTTGTGCCGAACTGAGGGGCACGACCAACGAGTCGAACTCGACACCGGTGGCATCGACCGCGTGCAAGATCAGCTCGTCGACCCCAACCTCCCCGTAGACGAAGTGGATCACCTCGTCGCTGAATGCGGTGAAGCTCGACGAGTCGACCTCGCGCGTCCCCTTGCCTCCACCGCCGGTGACGACGTAGGCGACGCCGTTCTGCGGGATCATTCGTTCGTAGTCGTGGTCGTGTGCGGAGAGCACGAGTTGCACGTGGTGCTTCTCGAGGATCGGCGCGAGCGCCGCGCGCAGACTGGTATCCGAGCCATGCTCGCCCGAGGAGTATGGCGGACGGTGCATGTAGACGATCTTCCAGGGCTGTGTGGTCGCGGTGAGATCCTCGTCGAGCCAGGCGGCCTGGGTCTCGTAGCTCGCTTCGGTATCGAGGGCGACGAAGTGCACGCGGCCCCAGTCGTACGAGTACCAGGTCTCCATGCCGGGTAGTGCGAACACCGAGCGGAACGGCACCGCATCGTCGGTGTTGTACTCGTGGTTGCCGGCGGCCGGAAAGAACGGGAGGTTCTTGAACAGCTCCTCGTAGAAGCCGAACACGTTGTCCTCGAACTCATCGATCGAGCCGTCGTCGTACGCGAGATCGCCCGTGTGGATGATCAGCTCGTACGGAAACTCGAACATCCGCGCGAGCAGTGCGCGTTGATCGCTGCCGCCTCCCCCCGAGTCCCCGAAGGCGAGAAACCGCACCGCCTTCGGATCGTCGATCGCCGGCGCGGTGCGAAACCCCGTGCGCTCGGAGAGCGGCGTCCCGTTCGCCATCCTGTAGCAATAGATCGTATTCGGCGTCAGCCCGTCGACGCGAGCCCACTGTTGAGTCTCCCCGGCGTTCCGCACGACGACATCCTCGGGCTCCGCCATGGCCTGCAGCACCAGTGTTCCGTCGGGCCGCGTGATGTCGACGTGCTCGCCATCCGGCGAAATTGAAACCCAGCCGACCAACGCCGAGGTCGACGTCACCTGCTGGAGGTACGGCTGGCGAACAATGACGGAGCCGGCGGGCGTGGGCGCGCCCGAACCGCACGCGGCTCTTAGCTCCTCGATCGGCGAGCCACGCTGCGCCGGATGCGAGGTGTCACCGAGCTTCGTCGCGGCGATGTTGCCCGACGAATTCCCCAGGCATGCTGCGACTGCGACCGCCGTGACGCGTCCGAGCCGCGCGATCTGTTTCTTCACTCCGGCGCTCCTTCGTGGGCCCAAAGCGCCCCACCCCACTATGCGCCTGGCCGCGCTGAAACCGGCAGTCGTTCTGCTTATCCGCCCGGCTTCTTGGGAGGGGCGTCCACTTTCGCGGGAGGGGCGTCCACCTTAGGGGCGTCCTTCACCTTGTCGTGCTCGGTGTCATCATCCGGCTCGTCATGTAGTTTCTCGTCGGGAGTGGTAGTTTTCTCCGGGGCCACGGGCGTCGATTTGTCGTCGGGCTTGTCGTTGACCTTGGATTTCACGGGACCACCACCCTCCTTGGTCAGCTTGAGCGCCTCGATCTCGTTGCCCGAGATGTCGATCGCCTTCATGACGAGCTGCTCGGCGCTCACCTCGAAGGCCAGGTAGTGGTGCACCGTGGCCTGCTTCAGCGCCTTCGAGCGACCGTAGAAGCTGGTCAGTTGCCCCCCGCCGCCACCACTGACGATGTAGTTGACGTCGCCAACCTTGAACCGCTCGTACTGGTGCTCGTGGCCCGTCAGCACGAGGTCGACCTTGTGGCGGGTCAGGATCTTGGCGAACGCCTTCCGGATCCACAGCTGGGGACCGCGGAGCGAGTTCGTGTACATCGGGTGATGGCCGTACACGATCACCCAGGGGAGCTTGTTCTTCCCGAGGTCGTCGTCGAGCCAGGCCAGCTGTTGTGCGTTGCGCTCGGTGGTGTCGATCGCGACGAAGTGGACGTCGCCCCAGTCGAACGAGTAGTAGCGCTCGGGCTCTGGCAGCACGAAGGCTTCGAAGTACGGGCGGCCCTTTCGGGTACGCCGCTCGTGATTGCCGATCGCCGGATACACCGGCACGTAGCGCGTGAAGTCTCGATAGATCGCGAAGAACCTGGTCTCGAGCTGGCGCGCTGTCCCGGACTCGTAGGCGATATCACCGAGGAACAGCATCAGGTCGAACTGTTCGGCGGCGAGCCGTTTCATGATCGCGATCTGCGCCGGGTCTCCTGATCCGGTATCGCCGAGTGCGACGAACCGCATGGCGTTGGGAGCGCCTGGGGGGGCAGCTGTGGTCAGCGGAGCGAGCTCGGTCAGTGCGACGTCGCCGTCGAGTAGCTGATAGCAGTACAGGTGCCCGGGCTCGAGCTTGGTGAACTCGGCCTTCATCACGTAGATGTCATCGGCCTCGATCTCCTTGCCCGACTGCGCCGCGAGCCGCGCCTTGCCACGGGTCGGATCGCCTGCGTACACGGCCGGGGACGTGGCGAGGACCTTCGGGTCACCAGGCTCCCGGAGCACGACCGTGCCGCGTCCCTCGGTCGACCCCCACGCGACGATGGTGGTGCTCACGGTGGTGCTCTGGAGATATGGATGCCGGGAGATCGCCTTCGTTCCGGCGTCGGTCGGCGCTCCGGTGCCGCACGCCTTGATCGACTTGCGCTCCATCGCCGTGACGTTCACCTCGCCTCGCCACATCGGCAGCTTGTTGCAACTTGCCAGCGCGACGTAGATCGAGAGAGCCAATAGAAAACGCACGCCCCGACGAGTACAAGACGCATGCCTGTCGCGGCTAGGTCACGCGGCTAAGTCAGCGCCGCGCATACGGTCGAAGCCCGCGTTGACGGTGTCGCCGAGCTCGGCAAGTGCGGTCGGCGACATGGTCTGCGCTAGCGACTCGAACAGCTCTTCGTCCTGCCAGACGCTGTGGCCCTCGAACAGCGCCTCGAGGCTCGCGAGGGTCGGTGCGACTCGCTGATCATCGAGGTCGAGCCACAGCAGATTCGCCAGAACGCGTTTGATCTCCTGGTGCTCCGCGAGGAGCTCGACGCGGACCGCATCGGAGATCCGTGCGTCGAGCCGCGGATAGAGCAGCTCCTGTTCGATGGCGAGGTGAGCCGTCACGTAGTCGGCGAGCTCGTCGACGTGCTCGCGGCGCTGATCGACCCGCACTCGCGCGAGGAGCTCGTCGATGTGGTCGTGCTGAACAGAGAGCAACTCGAGCACGTGTGCGGGGATCTTCACGAGGCTGGTCGAGTGCACCCGATGTGCCAGCGGGACGATTACAACTTACGCCCTGATAGCTGGGCTGCGCGTGGGGCGATAACGCCCAGGGAGTCTCAAAAGTCGGGGCGGTTCGGATCTCAGAGTCGATAGATCCCGATCACGTGTGGTTGCCCCGTCGCCGGGTCTACCGAGACGTGAACCTGCGTGCCGGGCATCCCGCGCGAGCTGTCGATGTGCACGATCGTGTAGCGATCCTGGCCGTCCGCCAGGTCGAGTGACATGCACGCGCGACCGGCGGGATCGGTGGCGACGCTTGTAGGCGCCTTCATGGAACGACCCGCAGCATCCGAGGACCTCGCCGTGAACTGCGTCGCCACGGTCTCGAGCTGATGGCGCAATGCCAGATCGGTGAAGCACAGCCGTCCACTCTCGATCGCGAAGTCATCGATCGGGTTGACGCGAGAAAACCAGTACCGAGCCGTCGTACGCTGACGTGCGACGAGCGTGTCGACGAGGTACGGCTTCGCGCGCGGATCGGTGAAGCGTCCCGAATCGACGGCGGCCTCGATCTGTTCGCGGGTGAACTTGATGATGACCTTCGAGCCCCAGAATTGGTCGAAGCGATCGGCCCAGATCACCGGCAGGTGGGCCGGCGTGCTCGTTCTCCACGCTCCCGGGTTGTAGCCCTCGTTGCTGTAGACGCCGATGCCGAGGATCCCCGGCGCGGCGCGAGCCTTCCACGGGGTTGGCGCCAGACCGAGGGTCACCGCCCACTTGAGGATCGCCTTGAAGTCGATGCTGTACTCGTAGCCGAGGGAGTGGCCCTTGTTGACAGCGATGTCGGCGCCCATCGCCTCACCGAAGTCGAGCAAGTAGTGAACGACGTAGTGAATGTCCTTGTTGGCCGGATCGGTCTGCCAGACGTCGATCGTGTTGTCCTCTTTGACATCGGCGTGCGCGAGCCACGCGATCACGGCGGCCTGTCCGCGAATGTCGCGGCGCATCTCGTGAGGGATGCGATCGTTGGGATCGTCGGCGCGCACTCCGACGCGTGGCGCCCCGCCGAGCGGCTTGCCGTCGACCAGGATCGAGGCGATGCCGCGGAGCTTCCCGGGCGACTCCTGGAGTGTGGCGAACGTTTCATCGACTTGCTTCTTGTCGAGCTTCTTCTTCTTGTCGCCGACCTTGATGTACGCGTCTGGCGCGAGCAAGAGATCCGCAGGCGTGAAGTAGACGACGTGATCGCTCGGCACGTTGTAACCGGAGAGCCACAGCAGCCGGGCGACGATCGCGTCGACGGCGGTCTCCAGCTCGGGGAAGCCCGGTCGATCGAACTTGAGGAGGAACTGGCTGCCGCGGTTGTCCTTGATGACGAAGCCAGGTGCCGTCCCACCCGCCTTGAGGCGCATGATCGTCCATGGAAAGTGCCCCTCGGGCGAATCCAGTCCAGGTCCGCGGCGGATCTCGTCGAGGGTTGCCGCGCGCTTGCCGATTCGGTTGGTGAACCACGTCGAGTCGGGCACGTCGTCGAACGAGTTAACGCCGAGCGCACGGCGGTCACGCGTCAGCTTGAACGCGCGAACGAGCTGCAGGTAATACGAGTCGAAGTGCAGCGAGGCGCGCAAGAACGGCCGCTCACTGGGTTTGGTCTTGACGTCGTGGCGATCGTCGACCTGAAGAACCGGCGGCGCGTTCGCGAACCGCGGATGAGGTGTCGAGGCACACGCCGCAAACAGGAGCATCGCTAGCCAGCGCATCAGAATCGTCCTCCACGCGAGGGTGAAACGAGGGAGGCGCCGAACGAGAAATGGAGGAACACGCCGCCATCGATCGAGCTCGCGACCTGACCTCGCACGAACACGTTCTTGCCGTTGTAGACCTCGAGGGCTCCGCCGTAGCCGAGCCGCAGATCGTCGAGGGAGACCTTGCCGAGGCTCTCGTAGACACGACCGGCGTCGACGAACACCACCATCGCGAGCCAAGCCGCCGCTCGCCACCGGTAGTTCGCCTGGACCACCGCTGCGACGCGATCGCGGAAGCGGTCGACATCGTAGCCGCGCAACACCCACGTACCGCCGAGCCGCGGCAGATTTGCGAACGGCACCTCGTCACGGTCCCCGGTCACGACTTCGCCGTAGGCCCGCAGCGACAACACGCGTGGGCCGATCGTCAGTGGGATGAATCGCTCGGCGTCGAGGCCGAACCGGAACATCCCCGGATCATCCTTGCGGAGTCCCTCGTAGCGCCCGCCGAACACGGCCACGCGGCCGCCGGTTCCGTACATGCCCGACGGGTCCCAGGGGTGGGCCGTGCGGCGCGTATCCCAGGACAGCTCGAGCTCGGAGTACAGCGAGGAAGTGCCGGTATTGAAACCGGTGAGATTATCGACGACGAACGCCTCTTCGATCGGAAGCTCGCCGTCGCGCGGACCGTCGGTCTCGAACGATCGCCGAGCGAGCGTGGTGGAACCCTTCACCACAACGTGCTGCGGCAGGCGAACCCGCGAATACAGCCCGACCTGGATCTGGCGCACCTCGTACTGGGTCGACGACGTCGCATCGCTCGTCAGCGGATCGATCGGCGTCGCTTGGGTCGCATCGCCGTTGCCGTAGCCGTAGAACGGTTGTTCCGCGTCCTCGAACACACCGGCGATCCCGACCGCGACCCGTTTTCCCTTCTCGATCGCCAGCGTGGCGACCGGCTTGTAGGAGCTACCGGCGGCGATCCGTGCCTCGATCCGCTCGCCGAGTCCCATCAGGCCGTAGAAGCGCAGCCGCAACCCGGCGGCGAACCCGAGCCCGGACTCGGCCAGCACGATCGGCGCGTACTGGAAGGCTTGCTCCTCCGGGTCCCCCGTCGCGATCACCTCCGGGCGCTTGCTCTTCAGATAGAGCGCGCCGCGGATGGGTTGAAGAGCGAGCTGGATCGGGAAGCGCGGGATCCAGAGCAGCGCAGCCGCAATCTTGCGGCCCATACCGTCGCCGGTATCGATGGGGTCGAGGCGACCGTGTTCCGCACCGGGCAGCGCCGAGCCGCGGACGTCTGCGGCAGACAACGGCGGGGCCGATTGCGGCTCGGCCGGCGGCGTCGGCTCGGCCGGTTTAGGTGGCTCGGTTGGGGGCGTCGGCTCGGTTGGCTCGGCCGGTTTGGGAGGTGGCTCCTCGGTCGGCTGTCCGTTGGCGATCCCCGTCAACATACAGGGGAGTAGCAGTGCTAGCAGTGTTAGCCGTTTCACAGGACCAGCGGCGGGTGCTAGTTCCGTGCCGCGCGAAGACCGCCAGATCGCTCGCGCTACGCCGCCGGGAGCTGTCGGACAGCACCAAAGGCTGACGGAGGCGCTGCCGTCGTGAATAGCCGCGCCTGATCAGGGCCCCACGCGGGCGATTCCGCCCACCGAATGTGACAGACGTGTCGGATCTCTTGCCCTCTCGGCGACACCATCGCAC
>JACCYD010001367.1 GCA_013696695.1 Deltaproteobacteria bacterium
ACACCCGGTCCCCTGTTCGCAGCATCGTGCTCTCGGCGCGCATCGGATGCCGGTCACGAGCACGCCACGTGCCAGGGCACAACGGCCAGATTCTTACGTCGGCAAGAATCCTGCACGAAGGCTCGTCATGCTTCCTCGTGCCATTGACCTCGGTCCCGAATCACAGATCGGGTCGTACCGGCTGATCCGCGAGATCGGCAGGGGCGGAATGGGCACGGTCTACGAGGCGCAGCACTCGGTGTTGCCCAGGCGTGCAGCGATCAAGATCATGCACGCGGATCTTCGCAAGCACCCCGGCATGGCGAGTCGCATGGTCCAGGAGGCCTCGATCCTCGAGGACGTTCGGCACCCGGGCATCGTTCGCGTGTTCGAGTGCAACGTGCTGCCGGATCACCGGCCGTGGATCGCGATGGAGCTGGTGCCCGGCGAGTCGCTCGCGAGCCGCCTTCAACGCCGCAAGTCGATGCCTGCCGATGAAGTCGCGGCGCTGATCGCGAACGTCGCCGACGCGATGGCGTCGGTTCACATCCGCGGCATCGTGCATCGCGATCTCAAGCCCGATAATTTGTTGCTGCCCGCCGACGAGCGCGAGTTCCCGGTCCGCGTGATCGACTGGGGCGTAGCTCGCCTCGGCCCGCATGGCCGGCTCACCCTCGAGGGATTGACGCCGGGCACGCCGATCTACATGGCGCCCGAGCAGGCGATGGGAAAAGGCGGCGGCCCTGCGTGTGACCTCTACGCGCTCGGCGTGATCGCCTACGAAGCGCTGACCGGTCACCCGCCGTTCGACGGTCGCACGCTCGCCGAGGTCGTCGCGATGCACCTCGCGAGTGAGCCGGCACCACTCGCCGAGCTGTGCGACGCACCGTCACAGTTGTGCGCCCTGATCCACCGTCTGCTCGCGAAGCAGCCGTCGGAGCGTCTCGATTCCGTGTCGGTCCAGAAGCTCGCCCGGGCGATCGCGCTCGATCTGTCGAGCAACGCGTACGACGCGCTCGAGATCGAACGGCCTTCGACTCACGCCACTGCGGTGCCGATGCGGCCGTGGCCCGAGACCCCCGAAGACGAGGCCGTTGTCGTCGATCCGGAAACCCTCGAAACAGGAAACACCGAGATGCACGCGGTGGTCGCCAAGCCACGCTGGACGCCACCGCTGGGACGCACGGTCGTCCCGAAGGCAGAGCACGATCAGATCGCGGGCGAGATCATCGTCCGCCGCTGACGTGCGCAGCCGCCCGACGCGCGATATCGCGCACGCCGTGTCGCCGGTTCAGAGATGGCTCTGATGTGAGGCACGCGATGTGCTCGTAGATTCAACAGGAGGATTTGTCATCATGGAAAACAATCGGAACAACACGGGTGCGAACGCGGGAGCGGCACCAGCTCGTATCGACGGCATCAAAGAGAGCGTCAAGAGCCTCATCGATTCGGGGCAGGAGAAGGCCACCGCGATCAAGGACAAGGTCGTCGACCTGCAACACAAGGCGAAGGACAAGGCCGTCGACCTGAAGGACAAGGCCGTCGATCTGCAGCACAAGGCGAAGGATCGCGGCAACGCGATCGCCGATCGTGCGACCGAAATGATCAAGGCGCATCCGTTCGCGGCTGTCGGGGTCGCGTTCGGCATCGGCTACATCGCAATGCGGTTGGTCCGCCGATGATTGTCGAGGAGGCACAAAAGCACGATGCTGATTCGCCTCCAAATCTCGAGAACGTCGAGCAGATCAAAGAGAAGGCGAAGGAGCTGATCACCGAGCATCCGCTCGTGATCGCTGCTGGCGCCGTCGCGATCGGGGCCATGCTCGGCCTCGTCCGCGCCCGTGGAGGCAAAGGCGGTGCTCTGAGTGCCGCCATCACTGGCATCGTGATGACGTTGATGCGCGATGCGGTGGTCCGCAGGGTCTCGACCTACGCGAACCACTGGATCGACCTGAAGTCCCGCGAGGAATCGGCATCGCGCCAGCGCGAAGTCGGGTCCTTCGTGGAGCACTAGAACAGAACCGACCGCGAAGCCCATCACCAGGTGAGACATCACCTGGTGTGGATTTCGCGATCGGTTCCGTGCAGCGTCATGCGTTCGTATTGACGAACAGCGCAGGTGACGCGCGGTCAGCGGTTCAACGGCCTTTTGATCTGAGGCCGACATCGCCGATCACGTGTGCCCGCGAAGCCGCCGAGGCGACCTGTCGTTTCGACAAGGCCCCTCGAGCCAGCACGAGTGCTACTTCCTGCGTGAAATGTTGAGGACATACAGATGCAGGGAAAAAACCTGCGACGTTGTCCGCCAACAGCCTCACAATACGCACTGGGGAAGGAGCACGAATGTTTGCTCGCTGGCTCGTCCTATTGTTTGCGCTCGTGGGTTGTGTTGGAGACGACGCACCATCTGGGGA
>JACCYD010001373.1 GCA_013696695.1 Deltaproteobacteria bacterium
ATCGCCGGCCGCCCGCATCCCGAGCTGTTCCTCGAGTATCCGCGTGGGCTCGGGTTTGATCTCGCGCGGTTTCAGCGGATCGAGCTGATGCCCGCGGCGCAACGGTTTCGCGACACCCTCGACGAGCACACCCAGCGCAGAGGCTGGGCGCAGGCCTGTGCGGTGACCACGATCTTCCTCGAAGGCACCGATCACGAGCGCGGAGAGCTCGATCCAGATGCTCCCCGCCGCCCCGCACCACCGCTGGAGCAGCACCCGCTGGTTGTCCACTACGGCCTGCCGCTCGACGCCCTCGCGCTGACCAAGGCCCATCGAAAGGTCGAGGGGAGTCACCGGATTGCCGCGTGGCGGATGATCCTCGACCACGTGATTCCCGGGGAGCGCGCTGCGGTCGTGGCCGCCATGGAGGCGTGTCTCACGGCCTGGTCGGCCTATCGGGATGAGGTTGCGACCTCCGTGGGTCTGGCGCCGTAGTGTTAGAATTTCGTAGATGACACGGGTTTGGGTGGCCAGTGCGATCGCGCTCTTTGGAGCGTGTGGCAGCAAGCCACCACCCGCAGCCAGTGGTCCCCCGTCGAAGACGACGATGACCAAGGACCCGGAGCCACCCGCCAGGCCGGTGTGCGTCACGCCGCCCGACGAGATCGCGACGATCGTCCACGCCACCTCCGACGGTGCGCAGGTGCAGTACTGCATCGCCGATAAAGAGTGCTTCGCCGTCGACCTCGACACCGGTACGTATCACCGTCTCGTCGAGCCGCCGAAGATGGCGGCGCCTCGCGCGCGCGTCGAGGCCGTCAATCCGAAGCTCGACATCTGTAACGGCGCCTCGTGCACGTCGCTCGCCGGCAAGATCATGCCGAATGCGGCGTCGATGCGCGCGGCGACGAACACCGACGGTACGTACGCCGTCGTGCTGCTCGGCGATGCGCCGAAGGGCGTGGGGTACGCCGAGGTGTGGGACGTCACGAAGACGAAGAAGTCGGCGGTGTTTCGTTATGCACGCGGCGACTTTCGCTGCGGCGAAGTCGCGATGCTCGAGAACACGATCTATCTGTCCGCCACGCAGTGCGGTCAGCCGGCAGCGCGCGGGGGCCTCTATGCGCTCAACGGCCGAAAGATCGCGAACGTCGGCAACAAGGACTTCGGCTCGTTCGGCGGCGCGTACGTCCACGTCGACGGCGCGACCTGGGCATTCCTCGAGGAGAACGGCAACCAGATCGTCCTGCAGGACGTGGTCAAGGGGAAGGTCTGGAAGACGATCGACACCGCCGAGCTGTTCGGCGCGAGCGGCGCGAAGATGGGCACGCCCGGCGAGTCCGCGCTCGTGCGGCTCTCCGACGGCAGGCTCGTCGTGATCGCCGGCTCTCCTGCGACCGGCAGCATCGCCACCGTCGACATCGGCACCGGCGAGATCAAGGTCATGCCGGCGCCGCTCTGTAAGAGCTGACGGCCCGCACGAATTTAGTTGCTGAAGCCGCCGAGCTGCGCGCCTTGCGAGGCCTTGACCGCCGACTGCGAGAACACGGCGAACGCGCGGCGGATCTCCGAGGCACTGTTGCCCGGCGTCAGGATCCAGCGATCCGGGATGCCCATCGAGCGGAACACCGACTTGAAGTCGGTGCTGCCGTCGCTGATGCCCATCGCCGCGACGATGTGATTCTCCTGCGCGAGCATGTCGTCGATGATCGCCTTGACGTCACCGGGCTTCGCGCGCGTCGAGCCGTAGTCGCCACCGTCGGTGATGATCAACGTCACCGTGCGCACGGCGATGCCGGCCTGCGCGAGCTCCTGCGCCTTCGCGATCACGGTGCCGAGCACCACACACGCTTGATCGTAGAGCGGCGTGCCGAGGTTCGGCTTGTAGTTGACGCCTGTCATCGGCACCGCGTGCTCGAGCGCGGTGTACGGCGTCAACACGAAGCCGTTGAGATAGCGCGTGTGCGCGAGCACCTCGCCGGATTGCTTGGAGCCGCCGAGCGCCTCGAGCACGAAGTTGTGGCCGTCGCGCACCGCGTCGGTATTGCCGGCCTGCGCGATCGATTGCGAGTCATCGGGCATCATCGTCACCAGCACGACCTCGCTCGAGCCGACGTCGTCGATCGTGCAACCGAGGCCGGCCTGGATCTGCGCGCCGACATCCACGACATCGAGCATCTTGAGTGATTTCGCCGACAGCGCGCCCTGATCGTGCGCGTCCTCGAGCAGCTTCTTGACCTTGTTGTCATCGTCATCGTTCTTCATGGTGTCTCCTTAGACCTTGAGGCCTGGCCAGCTGGTGATCGGATCGGTGGACCGCACGAGGTTCATGCCCGCGTCCGCGAACTTCTGGAGCCCGGCGTCGGCCTGCGCGGTGAAGTCCACCGCGAAGCCACCCTTGCCGTCGGGCACGGTGACGGCCGACATGCAGTCGGTCATCAGGTAGACCTTCTTCGCGAGCGCGGGATCCTGTGCCGCGATCTCGCCGAGGAGGTCGTCGATGGTGCTCTTGACGCAGTGGCTCGCCGCCTGCCCCGCGATCACGACCGCATCGGCCGCGAGCAAGGTCGACAGGAACTGGGTGTTGCGCTGCGCGAGCGGTCCGCCGTCGAACCGCGACAGCACCTCGGGGCGCAGCACCGAGTAGTTCTCGGTCAGCGGGTTGCCGCCCTTGACCTCGACGTGGCTCTGCGAAGTGCGCGCGAACGCGTGGAACAGCCGCGCCTCCTGAATGAGGCCGACGAGCGCGTGGCCATCGGAGCCGAGCAAGCAGTGCGGCGGCCACAGGTACAGCGAGTACTTGCCGGCCTTCTCGAGCTCCTTGACGTAGTGGAGCACCTGCTTGTTGAGCCACGCGAGGTTGCCGTTGCACAGCCACTTCGCGATCGCCGGATTCGGCCGAACTTCGCCGCTCGTGATCTGATCGGCGCTGATCGTGCGGTGTGGGGTGAGCGGCTTGTCGTCGCGATCGAGCCAGAAGCTCGGAAAGAAGATCTGATACGCGAGGTGCGTGTCCATCGTCGTCGTGATGTCGGTCACCGCGCCGAGGTTCTTGTAGATGAACTCGGCAATTCGGCGCGAGTCATCGATCGCGCCGGTACCGCTGCGCCCGGCGACGTACAGCGTGCCGTCGGGGAAGCAGAAGTCCTTCTGGACGTCGATCAGCAGCAAGTGCACGCGGGTCTCGTCCGCGGCGCTCGGCCGGATCGCGTGCTGGCCGCGCCAGTCTGCGGCCGAGCCTGCGAGCATCATCGAGTCGGGGCGATACGCGTAGTCGGCGGCGCGCTTGCCGTCGTAGAACTGAGGGAGCGGGAGAGGCTTGAGGGACGGTCGGGTCATGATTTCTCCTTACGAGAGCTGAAGGCGGATCGCGTCACGTGCGCGCAGCACGTCGATGCCACCGGGTGAAAGTGCGAGCCGATCGCCGCTGCCCACGAACGGTGCGGTCTCGGCGAACGTGCGCGTCTGCACGATGGTCTGTTGAACGACTTCGATGCGCGCGATGCCGTCGTCGGTGGGCACGAACAGATGCGGGCCTGCGGCGCACGCACCGGTGATGCCGGCGAGCCACGGTCCATCGAGCGTCGAGCTGGCGATCACCTTGGCGTCGGCGCCGATCACGACACACGTGGTGACCAGCCGGCCTTGCTCGGAGGTCGTCAGCCACAACCACGCGCGGTCATCGCCGACCGTGGCATGTGCGGCGACGAGCTGGCCGCGGATCTTTGGCAGCACGACGCGATCGTCGAGCAGCCCGCGATCCGGCTTGAACACGAAGCCGACCGCAAAGCCGCCTGCGCGATAGAAGCCGATGCCGAGCTTGTTACCGACCCACGCGCGGGTCTGCTGCGCGAGCACGTTGCCGATCCGCTCGGGGCCGAGGCGACCCTTGCGCCACAACCCACCACCGTCGAGGTAGACGGCCGTGGTGCGACGAACTTCGTACGGCAACGCCAGGTCGGACGTGGCGATCTGCTGCGACCGAAGCTTGCCGTGCACCACCGCCGGCGGCACGTGCGCCTGCGCCTGACACGCGGGACATCGCACGCGCGCATGCTCGATGCCGCACTGCGAGCACGCGCGCAGCCGCAGTTGCTCGAGCAACCCGCGCGGAAACACACCGCGCTGATCGCGCTCGAAGATGGCCTGAAACGCGTGTGCGAGCTCGTCGGGAAGGATCGAGAGCGGACGCGCCGCCTTCGGATAGACGATGTCGGGTGAGTAGATGCTGATCCGGCGCGACGCGCGTGCGGCCGCCGTGTTCGGGCACCGCTTCGACGCCTCGGCCGGCTGATGCACGCCACCCCACGGCCCGACGCCATGCAGCGTGCGGAAGGCCATCACCGCGAACGCGAACCAATCGGAGGCTTCGTCGTGCGGCTTGATCGGCTGCAACGCGCTGTCGCACAGCCGCGGATCGACGAACCGCTCGCTGAACATCGGGCACGTGTAGCTGCCGTACTGATAACTATCGACGTCGATCAGGTGCACGCGGGTGCCTTCGACGAGCACGTTGAGGTCGTTGCAATCGCCGACCACCACGCGTGCGCGGTGAAGCCCCGCGATCGCGTCGTGCAGCGACCGCAACATCGCGACGAGGTCCTCGCCAGCGATCGGATGCTCTCGCCGCCACTTGAGCTCGCCGTACGAGTGCAGCGGATCGCCGCTGACCTTCGGCATCAAGTAGCCGACGACGCGCTGCTTCGCATCGAGGGCGAACCCGCAGGGCGTCACCACCGCCGAGGGCAAGTTGCCCGGCAGCGCGCGCAGCTTCGCCGGCGCGTCCTCGATGCGGCGCTTCGCCTGCGCCTGTGCGTCGGGCAGCCCGTCGAAGTCGGGGTGCTCGGCGGGCTTCCACCACTTGAGCACGCGGCCATCACCGAGATCGTAGACCTCGGCCTCGCCGCCCTGCCCGATCAACGCGTCGGGGACCAGCGTCCGCTTCTGGCCATCGACGTGAACCTGGCGCGACGTCACGACATCACCGTCCACCTGACAACCGCGATCGCGCCGTCGTCCTGCAGCGGCGCGGGCGTGCGCACCACGCGGCGCGCTTCCCAGTCGATCCGCTCGCTGGTCCTCGCGAGCACCGCGAGCCGGCGGCGCAGCGCATCGGGATGATCGAAGTGTTTGGGCTCGACGATGCCTGCAAGCCCGACCTCGATCACGCCGTCGGTGGCGACGGTGACGGTGCCGCAGCTCGCGTCCGCCACCTCGAGGTGTGAGGGTTGCGGCGAGCCGAGCAGGTCATAACCGAGGTACGGCGGGGCGTTGTCGGGAAACGGGCCGAGCGGAACCACGCGATCGCCGATCGCATAGCCGCCGTCGCCCAGCGCCCACACCGCGACCTCGTCGCGTTGCCACGCCGCCGCGATGATCGTGAACAGAAAGTGATCGTGGACAACCTGCTCGCGCGTGCCGGGCATCGCATCGGCG
>JACCYD010001376.1 GCA_013696695.1 Deltaproteobacteria bacterium
CCTCGATCTCCAGCAGAAGCTTCCCGAGGGCGGCTATCTGCGCGCCTGCATCGGCTGCGGGCTATCGGACTACTCGCCGATCGGGAACGGCTTGTTTGGGGGCCTCGCGTGTTTCCGCGAAACGAAGACGGCGTACCGGGCAGTCTCGACGAAGACCGGGCTGTTTGCGATCTGGGACTCGTTGACCGAATTCGTTCAGGAGACCTACGTGTGCCCCGAGTTCGAACGCCGTCGGCCCGGTGCGGGCTATCGTGGTTGAATCGATCCTGGTCTTTCAGTTCGGCGATCGTCAGAGCTAGCGGCCCCATCGCTTCGACCGTGCCCACCGACACCGGCGGTAGACTGGTGCTGCACGCGTTCGGGAAGCTTCGCGAGCTCTCGCTGCCATGGGCGCACGTCCTTCCGGAGGAACAGGTGGCGGCGATCGAACGGTTCGTCGCGCGGCCGATGCCTGCGCTACGCGAGCTCGTGGTGTTTGCAAACTTGCAGCGTCCCGCCACCGAAGCACTCTTGACCGCTCTCGGTCCGCAGCTCGAGTACGTCAACTTCGATTACAACCCCAACCTCGCGGGGCAGGAACGCGACTTCGAGGACCGCGTCGCCGGCGTGCTCCGGCCCAACCGTTATCTCAGAGCCCAAGCGCCACTCCTCCACACGGACCGCGAGCTCGGCACGGTCGTCGCGCTGTCATGACGAGAATCCACTCGCGACGCCGCCGGAGAGTGTAGAACTCCGCCGCGCCCCCGAGAGAAGTATGACCACCATCCTCACCGTCCAAGACCTCCACAAGCGGTTCGGCAATCGCGTCGTGCTGAACGGCGTCTCGTTCGCGGTCGGCGATCGCGATCGGATCGGGCTGATCGGCGCGAACGGATCCGGAAAGTCGACGCTCCTCAAGATGATCGTGCGAGGCGCCGGAGTCTCGGAGTCCGAGGCCGCGCTCCTCGAGCCCGATGCGGGGCAGATCACCTGGCGCCGGGACCTGGTGCTCGAGTACGTGGCGCAGGAGCCCCGCCTCGACGAGGCGGTGACGATCCACACGACCCTGGCACGCTCGGAGGACATCTACGACTACGAGATCGAGACGGTCGCGGATGCGCTGCAGCTGCCGCCGCTCGCGTCGACGATCGGCAACCTGTCGATCGGCGAGCGCAGACGCGTCGCGCTCGCGCGGGCGCTGCTCGGCAAGCCGGACGTCCTCGCACTCGACGAGCCGACCAACCACCTCGACGTCCGGACCGTCGAATGGATCGAAGACCGGCTCGCACAGTGGCCGGGTGCGCTGATCGTCGTGACCCACGATCGCTCGTTCCTCGACAAGGTCGCGACACGGATCTGCGAGATGGATCGCGGCAAGCTCCACAACTACGACGGCGACTACACCGAGTTCTTGCTCAAGCAGGCGGAGCGCCTTTCGGTCGAGACCGAGCACGAGCGGGTGCGCGCCGCGTTCGTCAGTCGCGAGATCGATTGGATCCGGAGGGCGCCCCAGGCGCGTGGGGTCAAGGCGAAGGCGCGCGTCGATCGCTTCGATGCGGCCGTCGCCGCACGGCCGGTCGGCGATCAGCTGCTGCCGCGCGAGCTCGAGCTTCGGCTCCCGAGTGGCCCGCGCCTCGGCAGCACGATCGTCGAGCTCGACAAGGTCGCCAAGCGGGTCGGAGACGGAGACGCGGCGCGCACGCTGTTCTCCGGCCTCACCCTGGTGATGAAGAAGGGCGATCGGATCGGCATCGTCGGGCGCAACGGCGCCGGCAAGACCACGCTGATCCGGACGATCCTCGGCGAGCTCGCGCCCGACGAGGGCACGGTCGTGGTCGGCCAGAACACGCGGCCTGCGTACCTCGAGCAGAGCCGCCGCGATCTGGTGGCCGAGAACACGGTCGTCGAGGAGGTCTCCGACGGCTACGATCACGTCGAGCTCGAGGACGGTCGGATCCACGTCAAGTCGTTCCTCAAGACGATGGGGTTCCCGGCGACCGTCGTCGACTCCAAGGTTGGCCAGCTGTCAGGTGGTGAGCGCAATCGGGTCCAGCTCGCGAAGCTGCTGCGCCGAGGCGGCAACCTGCTGGTGCTCGACGAGCCAACCAACGATCTCGATCTCGTCACGCTCGGCGCGCTCGAGCACGCGCTGATCTCGTTCCAGGGCTGCGCGCTGATCGTCTCGCACGATCGGTGGTTCCTCGACCGCGTCGCGACCGGCATCCTCGCGTTCGACGATCTGCCCAATGGCGAGAGCAACGTGACGTTTTACGAGGGCAGCTACTCGAGCTACCAGGCCAAGCGGCGCCAGCGAGCTCTGGCGCCGAAGCCTCGCGCGGCCGCCATCCCCCGCGCGGCCTCGCCGACGCGCCCGCCGGTGAAGGGCGCGCGCAAGTTGAGCTTCAAGGAGACCGAGGAGCTCGCCAGCATGGGAGCGCAGATCGAGCGCGCCGAGGTCAAGGTCGCGGGGCTCGAGTCGACGCTGTTCGACCCGAAGATCGTGCACACGAGGGGCTCCGAGATCCCGAAGCTGACCGAGGAGCTCGAGCTCGCGCGCGAGGATGTCGCTCGGCTCTACGCGCGCTGGCAGGAGCTCGAGAAGCTCGCTGGGCCCCAACGGTCCTGATCACGCTGCGTCACACGAAATGTGGGCGGCGGTGACCTGACGGTGGACGAAGCGTCAAACGAGTCCGATGTTATCGCCGCAGGAGCCCGGCTTCCTGCCGTACATCTCCATCATGCATCCGAGGTCGTGGTGGCCGTTGCTCGCCGGCCTCGGCGCGTGCGATGTCAGTGAGAGCGCAGCGACGCTCGATGCGTCGATCGACGAGGCCGATGCCTCGATCGACGCACTCTCCACCACCGCCGATGCCCCGCTGGACGCGCCGTCAGACCCGACGGCGAGCTGGGCCCGCTATTCGATCGCGCCGGGCGCACACACTGCGACCGTCACGCAAGGGCCCGCCGGAAATCCACGCGCCGGGTTCGTCAACGGCATCGCAC
>JACCYD010001392.1 GCA_013696695.1 Deltaproteobacteria bacterium
GCCTGCCGGCGGAAGATCGCGTTGATCCGTGCGATCAGCTCGGCGACCGAGAACGGCTTGGTGACGTAGTCGTCGGCACCGGCATCGAGGCCGCGAATCTTGTCGGACTCCTGGGCTTTTGCTGTGAGGATGATGATCGGCACCGTCTCGTCGCGCTGCCGCAGCGTCTCGCAGACGCGGTAGCCATTATCGTCGGGGAGCATCAGATCGAGCAGCACTGCATCGGGGGCCCAGTCCATTGCCGCGAGCAGGCCTTCCGCGCCGGTGCCCTTGGCCTGAACCTCGAAGCCTTCGAACTCGAGCGCGTCGCGGAGGCCGCGCACGATATCAGGCTCGTCCTCGATGACGAGGATGCGCTTCTTCGTGCCCTCGACCGCGGCGGCGTCCGTCACGGACTAGGTCTTACCATCGATCGGTAACCAGATGCTGAAGGTCGACCCCTGGTCGGGAGTGCTGACCACGGTGACATCGCCGCCGTGCGCGCGCGCGATGTGCTGCACCAGCGCGAGGCCGATGCCCGAGCCGCGGATCGGCTTGAGCCGGATCGAGCGCGCTCGATAGAACCGCTCGAAGATCCGCTCCTGCTCCTCGGGATCGATGCCCGAGCCCCAGTCGCGCACCGCGAGCACCAGGCGGTCTTCATCCCGGCGGAGCGAGACCTCGATCTTCTTGCCGTCGACGGCGTACTTGACCGCGTTGTCGATCAGGTTGAGGACGGCGAGGGTGAACGCGTTGGCGTCGAGCTTGACCAGCGGCAGCTCGGCTTCGAGCTCGGAGTGCACCGTCATCTCCGCGGCGGCGACCCGGCGAGTCGACAGATCGACCGCGCGCGCGACGACCTCGGTGATGTCGACGTCGTCGCCGAACTCGTAGACGTCCATCCCGCGCTCCATCTTCGCGAAGTCGAGGACGTTGTCGATCAGGCGGCCGAGCCGAACGCTCTCTCGCCAGATGATCTCGGCGTACTCGTGCGCCTGCTCCGGGCTCTTGGTGCGGCCGTTCGCGAGCATCTCGCCGAACATCGAGATGATCGAGAGCGGCGTCTTGAGCTCGTGCGAGACGTTCGAGATGAACTCGCTCTTGAGCTCCGACAGCCGGCGCTCGCGGCGAATCGCGAAGCCGAGCAACAACAGACCGCCGAGGATGACGACGACGGCGCCACCGATCAGGATCGAGTTGACGAGGCGCTTGCGCTCGAGCGCGCTCTGATCGCCGAGATCCTTCTGGGCGACACGCAGTGACCAGCCGCCGTGCTTGTTGTTGAGCGTGTCGACGAACTTGCGCTCGACGGTAGGCCCCTCGGCGAGGTTGCCGAACGGATCGCCGGCACGTACGACGCCGTTCTCGTCGACCACCTGATAGAGGCGCTTGCTCGATACCGCGAAGAACTGCGGAAACAGCTGCAACGTCAGGTGACCCATGTCGTCCTCGATCACCACGTAGAACGTGCGGCTCCCCGAGACTCGCTTCATGTACGAGAACAGATACGGGCGGCCATCGAGATTGAGATAGAAGTGGCCGCGCACGTTCGGCTTCGCCTGCGCGAGCTCCAGCATTGGCAACACGCGCTGGAGGAACCAATCGCGATACGCGTTGCCTTCGTTGCGATCGGCGCGCGTCGTGTTGTAGCCGCTCGGCATCAGCTGCAGCTGATCGTCGAGCACGTAGATCGACGTGAACGCCGCGCCGGTGGTCTCGCGAAGGAAGCGCAGGTACTCCGCCTCGGGAAGCTTCGTCGGCTCGACACGCGACAGCAGCTTGCTATCGGCCTCGGTGATCAGGAATTCGAGGTTCGCGACCTTCTCTTCGGCGAGGTCCTGCATCAGCGCCAGCTCGCGATCGCGGGAGGTTTGCTCGGTCGTGGCGCTATATCCATAATAAGCGAGCGCGGCCGCCGCGGCCAACACCGCGAAGATCAAGGCATTCACAACCAGGAGCCGGCGCACGAAGCAAATCCTGCCACGTCGGGGGACAGTTGTAAGGTCGCGCGGTTGCTTGCGGTCTCTTAGTCGTGTTAGACGCGAAAGTACGAGACAACGATAATCCGGATCCTCTGGGCTCGTCTCAGAACCCGCGTTGTTTCAACTAGTTATCTGGCAGCCGCCAGAAGAGGTCCGGGCCTGGAACATGGATTCCATCTTCGAAGAAGACGCCGACGAGGTCGGAGGAGAGATCGAAGCGTACTGCCCGTCGCCTCGATGCAAGGCGGACACCACGCACACGATCATCAGCATGTACGAGGACGAAGTCCGTCGCGTGCAGTGTGTCGTGTGTGGCGAGGTCCACGCGTATCGCAAGCCGCGCGGTGACGGTGTAGAGGAAGCAGGCGACGGCGCGGGCAAGCGCGCGTCGTCGAATCGACTGACGTGGGACGACGCGATGTCGCGTGCCACCGAAGGCGACCTCAACAACTGCCGTCCGTACTCGATCCGAGATGCCTACGAGGAAGGCGACGTCGTGCACCACCCGGTGTTCGATATCGGCTTCGTCATCGAGTTGCTCCCCGACAACAAGGTCGAGGTGATCTTCCGCGATGGCGGCTCGCGCATCCTGGTTCACAACCGTGGCGATCTCGCCTCGCGGATGCCGGATATCTCCGAGATCCCGGTGCCGCGCGAGGCCAAAAAGAAGAAGCGCGCGAAGAAGGCCGATGCACCTGCCACCCCCGTGGCCGTGCGCAGCAAGGCCGACGTCGAGGCCGCGGTGCTGCGTGCGCGCGGTGCCGCCCAGGCCCGCATGGACGAAGCGCAGAAGACGGCCGACGAGCGCAACAAGAAGCTCAAGGCCGAGGCGAAGGCGAACAAGGGCAAGGGCGGAAAGGCTGCCCCCGCGAAGGTTGCGCCCGCAACGGTCGCGAAGCCCGCCGTGGCCAAGCCGGTGGCCGCCAAGCCGGTGGCTGCCAAGCCGGTGGCTGCCAAGCCAGTGGCTGCCGCCAAGCCGGCGAAGCCCGTCAAGCCGGCCAAGCCCGCGAAGCCGGTCGCCAAGGCGAAGCCCGCTGCGAAGCCGGCCAAGAAGCCCGCTGCCAAGCCGGCCAAGAAGCCCGCGCCCGCGAAGAAACCCGCCGCGAAGAAGCCCGCTGCAAAGCCGGCGAAGAAAAAGAAGAAGTAACGAGCAGCGACTCGCGTCGCGACGCTGCTTCACGCCGCCCGACTCAGTCGTGGCGGCTTTTTACGTTCGGGCGGCTACTCACGGCCGCGGTTCTGAATCACGCCGCACCTGCTGCTTGAACGGCAGCAGGACGGTGAACTCGGTGCCCACCTTCGGCGTCGAGTCGACGGTGATCAGCCCACCGTGCAGCTCGATCAGGCCGCGCGCGATGTAGAGGCCGAGGCCCGCCGAGTCGGGGCCGGCCGAGGTGTGGTGCTTCGCGGGCTGCGCGTGGAGGAACGGATCGAAGATGCGCTGGCGGTCGGCTTCCTCGATGCCGAAGCCGTTGTCGCGCACGCGTAGCCGCGCCCAGCCGCCGGGATAGCGATCGAGCGGCGCCTCGTCGACGTGGACATCGATCGCGCCCTGATCCTGGGTGTAGCGGATCGCGTTGTGGACCAGGTTGACGACGATCTGGTGCAGCTTGTCGCGATCGGCATCGAGCGCCCGGATCCGCTCGACGTGCGTGGCGAGCTTTTGCTTGCGCCCGTCCGCGAGCGGCGCGAGCTCGGTGACCACGGCACGCACGACATCGCCGAGGTCGACCTGCTCGCGGCGCAGCGTCATCTTGCCCTGCTCGATGCGGCTGACGTCGAGCATGTCGTCGACCAGCCGCTTCAGGCGGTGCGCGTTGCGCCGCACCGAGGCCATCGGACGCGCGATCAGCGGCGGCAGATCGCCGAAGCGGCCCTCGGAGAACAGATCGAGGTAGCCGACGATGCTGGTCAGCGGCGTGCGCAGCTCGTGCGCCGCGATCGAGATGAACTCCGCCTTGATGGTGCTCTGACGCTCGAGCTCGGCGTTCTTGCCGCGGAGCTGCGCCTCGGACTCGGCGAGGGCGCGCGTCCGCTGGCGAACGATCTGATCGAGGTTCGCGCGCAAGGCTCGAAACTCGGCGCGCGCATCCTCGACCTCGCGCGTTCGCTCCTCGAGCACGTGGCCGAGGCGGACCGCGGCATCGAACAGCTCGGCCTGCGGCGGCGACGCAGTGCCGACCCGTTCGAGGCGCGCGATCAAGACCTCGATCGTGCGTTGCGCGGCGGCCAGCTCCGCCTCGAGCTCGGGGATGCGATCCGCATCGCTCATGCTCAGCGCGACTTTCCGATCGCGAGACCGGTCAACGTGTGATTGCACAGCAGCATCCCGGCCTGCTCGCCGAGGCTCTGGAAGCCGACCGTGGGGTATGCGGCATAGGCGCGACCGAGCTCGGCTTCGATGCCTCGCGCCGCGGCTTCGTAGTGCCGACCGATGCACGAGAACGCGAGGAACGCCGACATGCCACCAATGCGCTCGGCAGCCGCGGTCAGATCCTTGGTGGTCTGACCGATCAGATCGCCGGGCCGCATCACGCGCAACACCTGGCCGACCTCGACCGCGCTCGCGAGGTGAAGGTTCTCGCCATGGACGTACCTGATCGAGCGGACGTACGGTGTGCCATCGATGTAGCGCGCGAACGAATACTGCGGGCGGGCGTCGAGCGTGCCGCCGAGCTGCTCGACGATCTCGGCGAGCCGGCTCGCCGCGGGATACCCGTCGAGCTCGCTGATGTCGCGGCCAACCGCGGCGGTGACGACGGTCTTGATGTCGGTGGGCACGAGGTGCGCCGACTGCACCGCGACGAACGGCAGCGAGGTCTCGATCAAGATCACGACCGCGGCCTCCGTCAGCACCTCGCCCTGCGCCCACACGTACGGGCTCCGCGGCGACGCGACGTCGGCGGCAACCGAGCCGCCGACAAACCGGATCTGTGGCGCGGCCGCTGCCGAACCGATGCAACACGCTTCCTCGGCGCCGCATTTGCCGTCGATCAGCATGACGCCGACGTGGCGCGCATCGAGCTTGTCGACCGTGGTGCCCAGCGCCGCCGCCGCTGCCTGCACCGCATCGCGACTCTTGACGAGCGGCGATTTCGGCACATCGCTGGCGATGCCGAGCCCGAACCGCAGCGCATCGCCGTAGAAGCCCAGGCCGACGGCCGCCATGCCCCGGGTGAGGCGCGTCCCGATCACGCCGACGGTGGTGCCACCGATGACCAGCGCGGGTGCGAGCGCGCGATGGGTCAACTTTCCCATCACGTTCGAATCGAGGCGCCAGTCCGCGAAGACGAACGCGCAGCGCAGGTCGGGTGCGCGCAGCTCGTCGACGATCGCGCTCGCGACACGCTCTGCGTCCTCCCCTTCAACCACCACTTGGCGAGCGATCATCGCTGGACTATAGCGCCATAAAGTTGCCCCGTTTCCGTCGATGCCGCTTCGATAAGGGGATGGAGAAGACGAGTTGTGTCGCGTGCGGGCTGCAGTTCCAGCCCGCCTTCGTATTTCAGATCGCGGTGACCGCCGGCGGCCAGCGCAATCACTACTGCTCGCTCGAGTGCCGGCGCGACGGACTTGGCGACGAAGCGTTCCGTCCGAAGCGGGCGCGCCGGATCGCGATCCTCAACCAGAAGGGTGGCACCGGCAAGACCACGACGGCCGTCAACCTTGCCGCGGGTCTGGCCGAGCGGATGAGCGGCGTGCTGCTGATCGACACCGATGCGCAGGGCAACGTCGGCGTGTCGCTCGGCGTTGCTGGGGAGAAGTCGCTGTATCACGTGCTGGTCGACGGCGTCGATCCGACCGAAGCGTGCGTGCCGGTCCGTCAGCATCTCGACGTCATCACCTCGGACTCGACGCTCGCGGCCGCCGAGATCTTCCTGGCGCGCCAGAATCCCGACGCCCGCAGCAAGCTGCTGATGAAGCGGCTCGACAAGATGCAGGTGTCGCGGCGCTACGACTTCGTGATCATCGATTGCGGTCCGTCGCTGAATCTGTTGAACCAGAACGCGCTGTCGTACGTCGACGAGGTCTTGATCCCCGTCACCTGCGACTACCTCGCACTGGTCGGCGTCAAGCAGGTGCTTCGCACGATCAAGGATGTCGAGCGCCACCTCGGCCATGCGGTTCGCGTGTCGGGCGTGTTGCCGACGTTCTACGACGGCCGCACGCGACTCGCGCGCGAGGTGCTCGAGACGCTGCAGGGTCACTTCAAGCACAAGTGTCTCGAACCGGTCCGCCTCAACACGCGCCTCGCGGAGGCACCGAGCCACAAGAAGACGATCTTCGAGTACGCGCCGATTTCGCACGGCGCCGCCGATTACAACCGCGTCTGCGACTGGGTACTGGCGAGCTCCGCCAGCGTCTCGGTCGAGGACCGCACGTTCCAAACCAACGCAGCGATCTGAGGTCCTATGAAGGAAGAAAAGTTGATGGCCCACGATCCACTGAGCGACGCCGACGCGATTCTCAGCGAGGAATATTACGGACGTGTGCGTCCGGGCGCGGACGCGGGCGACAAGGCCGCGAAGCGGATCACCGAGAAGCCGACCCATTACAAGGTCATCTGCATCTCGATGTACAACCGCGACATCGAGGAGCTCGAGGCCAAGGTCGCCGAGCTCAAGCGGCGCGGCTGGACCAAGGCGAACAAGTCGCAGCTGATCCGCCTCGCGCTCGATCAGATCGATCTCGACAAGCTAGGCACTCCGCGCCAGTAGGGCGATACTCCGAGTCGTGCTCGAAGACCTTCCTGCGCGGTACCACGAGTACCTCGATCGCTTCTTGACCGAGCTGGGTGACGTCAAGGTTGGAGCGTTCGCGAAGTGGGGCGGCAAGCTGATCAAGAAGCTGTCGTTCGAAGAGTTCACGCCGGCGTACCTCGAGTACACCGACATCGTGAAGCGCTATACCGAGAGCATCGAGCGTGGCGACACGATCAACGATGTCGTGCTGCGCTTGCTCCGCGAGCGCTGCGCGAACCTCGTGCTCGAGCCAGAGCTGACGTAAGGCTAGAACGCTTTGGCGACGCCGACGGTGACCGCGTGGAACACGTCGGTCCGGCCGGTTGAAGTACCCGCGGCATCGTGGCCGCGCATCGACGTCGTCGACGGGGTCCCGAAGTCGTACTTCATGTAGTTGAGGTCGTAGGTCGCGTTGATGTCCATCGCGGGCTTCCAGCGATACGTGAACCCGATGCCCGCGATCGCGCCCTTGGCCTTCTTCGCGTCACCATCCTCGAGGCCCTTGGTCTGCTGCATGCTCGCGCCGAGTAGTACGGCGTCGAGGCTGAATCGCAGGCCGATCTTCTCGGTCAGCCGCGGGATCGCGAGCGCGCCGCCGAGCGTGGGCGCCTTGACGATCTCCGACGGTAGCTTCGCGGTGTTCTTCGTGAGGTCGCCGACGTCCGAGACCTGATAGGAGTAGTAGCGGAAGCCGAGGCGACCGAACGCGAGCATGCCGCTCTTGCGCTTGAAGTCCTTGCCGAACATCGCACGCGCGTTGACGTTGTAGACCGTGATGCCGGTGGTGTTCATCGCATCGACCTTGATGCCTGGCACCGCCTTGGCCATGTCGACCGCGAGCTCACCGCCGACGAGGTACGACGCCTTGTACGGACGCAGGTAGGCGCCACCGAGTGCGATCGTGATGGCCGACGTCGACAGCTTGTAGTTGTCGGGCCGATCCTCGTTCACCGAGCCAGGGGTGGACTGAACCTGCTGGATGATCGTGACGCCGATCCGGGCGCGAGCGTCGATCTGGCGCGTCTTCGGGCCGCCCTTCGGACCGCTGTCCTCCGGCTCGCTGACCTCGATCGCCGACGCCAGCACGAAGCCGATGTCGCCGTCTTCGGTCTCGACCTCGACATAGCTGCCCTTCTTCTTGCCGGTCGGGTACAGGACCATCGCGGGCGAGGCGGTGAACGACTCCTCGCTCTCGGCGTCGGCCTCGCTGTAGACCGCGACCTTCTTCTTCACCTTCGCGGTGGGGCGATCGTTGGTGACCTCGGCGCCTTCATCGTCGGACACCTTCGGCTCCTCGCCGTCGGTGTTGCCGTCGTCCTCGCTGTCACTCTCCTCTGTGTCATCCTCGGAGTCTTCGCCCTTGGGAGGCTTGGTCGTCGGCTTCGGCTTGGTGCCCGGCTTGGGCTTGGCGCCTGGCTTGGGCTTGTCGGTGTCGTCGTCCTCGGAATCGTCATCATCGCCGCCACCCTTCGGAGGCGGTTTTCCCTTGTCGTCATCGCCGCCGGTGTCGACGGCATCGGCGCCCACGCGATCATCGGGACCGGTCTCGCCGCCGAAGCCGCGCTTCGTGCTGCGACCATCGACGAACGGACGGCGGCGCGTGTTGCGCACCATCTCCTCTTCTTCGAGGATCTCGACCTTGCTGCGCGGAATCCAGCCAGTACGTCCCGAGACGCGGACCTTGTACCAGCGGCCTTCCTTGCGGTCGATCCGCATGACCTGGCCCTCTTTGACCTTGAGGACGACCTGGCCTCGCTCGCCGGCGCGGTTGTAAACGATCGCGCCTTCCTTGGCCTTGGCCTTCTCGGCCCACGCCGAGCCCGCCCCTGCCACCAACACGAGTAACGTCGCCAGGTACCGCATCGGTGTCTCCATTCTACAAGCCTCGTGCCGGGCACGCGAGGCGGCCTGATGATTCGATCGTGGGCGACCGCTTGGTCGGGTGCAAGCAATCGTTGGAATCACCTACGTTTGAGCACAGTCCTCGATCTCGGAAAACTGAGTGCAGTTGCTGGGGATCGTTGACCTCGCCATGCCTGGGGGTCGCGAACCATCTCGGGGGGATCCGGGCGCCAGCACTCGTAAGAGGTTTGTTAAGCTGAGGCTCCCCGATGACGTTGACCAAGCGTGCATATACGGCCGGCCACTTCGAGCTGGCGATCGACGGCCACAAGTCGACCGCCTACGTGAAGTCGGTCGAGGGTGGTCACGTGCGGGCCAGCACGATCGAAGAACCGATCGGTCCCGAGAATCACCGGATCAAGCACACCTCGGTGGTCGACATCGAGCCGTTCACCTGTGACTGCGGCATGTCCGGTCTCGGCGACGTGCTGCGCTGGATCCAATCGTCGTGGCGCAAGAAGTTCGATCGCCGCAACGGTCAGATCACGCACGCCAACTTCGATCTCAAACGGACGTTCGAGCACGAGTTCTACGACGCGCTGATCTCCGAGACGACGTTCCCGACCCTCGATGGCGCCGCCAAAGAGGCCGCGTTCATGAAGATCAAGATTCAGCCGGAGCGCATCAAGTCGTCGAAGAGCTCGGCGGCACCCGTGTTCGTCGGCGCTGGCGCGAAGCAGAAGATGTGGACCCCGTCGAGCTTCCGCTTCAGCATCGATGGCATCGACGAGATGAAGTACACGAACAAGATCGAGTCGTTCACGGTGAAGCAGGGCATCAAGAAGCTCTACACCGGTGAGGATCGGTTCCCGCAGATCGAGCCGACCAAGCTCGAGATCCCGAACATCGTCGGCACGATCTCGCTCGAGTTCGCGGACAAGCTGCTCGAGTGGTACGACGAGTACGTCGTCAAAGGGCAGTCCGATCCGAAGGCGCAGAAGTCGGGATCGATCGAGTACCTCGCACCCGACAAGAAGACGGTGCTGTTCGAGATCAGCCTGTTCGGCCTCGGCATGCATCACCTGTCGATCGCGCAGTCGTCGGCGAACCAGGATGCGATGAAGCGCGTGAAGTTCGAGCTCTACGCGAGCGGCATCGACATCAGCGGGCCCGGCTCGCTCGGCCTCGAGTGATCATCTACTAGCTCGCTTCGCTCGCGCAGAACGCGGAAGCTCGCTTCGCTCGCCGCTACTCTCGCCAATACACGAGCAGGTCGTAGAACGTGTGCGCGTAGACCGCGTGCGCGAGCGAGCGGAAGTAGAACACCAGGCCAAACACCAGGCCTGCGAGGCAGCGAAACGCGAACGCGTGCTGCGTGAACGGCTCGCCGTACGGGCCGAGGTGATGCGCGGCGGAGAACACCACCGAGGACACCAGCAGCGCGAAGATCACGATCAGGGGGCGCGATAGCTGCGTGCGCGACAGCACCGCGATCAGGCCACCACAGAGCGCGAGCCGGAACACCAGCTCCTCGTGCACCCCGGCGCCCGCCGCGTTGATCGCCTCGCCGAGATCGAGGCCGAGCCCGAGCATGCGCTCGAGCACGACGTTGACGAGCGCGCCGAGCGTGAGCGCGTAGATCGCCGCCTCCAGCACAACCGGCAGCACGATGTCGAGCCGCAGCACGTGCGAGCGGCTAGAGCGTCGCAGCCACAGCAAGAACCCGAGGCCGAGCGCGGCAGCGGCGAGCAGATAGTTGGTGCGCCCGAGCCCGCCGTACACCGCTCGGGTGACGACGTCCGCGCCGTTGACGTTGCCCGCGAACAACACGCCGACCTGGTAGAGGAAGAACAGCGGCGCGATCAGCACGAGGCTGGCGCCGAGATCGCGGCGATCGAGCTTCGGTCCTGCGTCGTTCATCGCTCGCCTTTCACGCGTTGCCTCGCGGGCGCACCCGCGCCGGTGGACGGCGAGCCGGCGGAGACTTGACCGGCGCACGCGGCGGCTGCTTGATCTTCGAGCGCTGGAGCGCACCGGGCGTCGCGATCGGCGAGCGCACCGTTGCCGTGATCATGCGGTCGTCGCGCAGATACTTCGCGGCCGCGGCGGCGATGTCGGCCGGCTTGACGGTGCGAATCGCGTCGCCGTAGCGTGACCAGCTCTCCCAACCGAGGCCGTACGCCTCGTGATAGGCCATCGCGTTCGCAATCGCGGAGCGGCGCTGCATCGCGATCTGATGGCTCCCGATCGCGTAACTCTTCGCGCGATCGAGCTCGGCCGCGGTGACTCCGGCCGTGCGGATCCGCGACAGCTCGGCGCGCACCGTCGCCACGGCCTCGCCGAGCTTGTCGGGGGCGCACGACAGGTAGACCGCGACGAACCCCGGATCGACACCTTCGATCGAATGCGCGGACACTCGGTAGACCAGCGCGCGCTTGTCGCGCAGCTCCGCGAACAACCGGCCACCCTGGCCGCCGAGGATCGAGACCAACAGCTCCAGCGCGAAGCGGTCCGGGGCATCGAGCGTCGCGCCCGGATAGCCGACGACGAGGTGGGCTTGCGCGCGATCGAGGAAGCGATAGACCTCGCGTTGGTCGAGCTTGCGCTGGTCGAGCGCGGCAAGCCGCTCGGCGAACGGCGCCGGCTCCACCGCGCGCTTGGCGGTCGATCGCGGGGCGCCGTCGAACCGGGCCTTCGCCGCGTTGATCACCTCGTCGAGATCGACATCACCCACGATCGACAGCGTCAGCGCCGATGTCGGATAGCGCTCGCGATAGAACGCGCGGAGGCTGTCGCGGTCGAGCGCGCCGATCGAGGCGGGCGTGCCAAGCACGTCGCGTGCGTACGGGTGCGTGCCGTAGAGCGCCTCGCTGAACGTGCGGAACGCGATCTGCGTGGGGTCGTCGGCCTGGGCGATCTGATCGTCGAGCAACAGGCGGCGCTGATGCTCGAGCTCCGCGGACGTCAAGGCGGGCACGAGCACGCAATCGGCGAGCAGCTCGAAGGCCGACTTCCAGCTGCGCGCGAGGAACTCGCCGGCGACGCCGAAGCTGTTGCGACCGGCGACACCTGACAGCGCACCGCCGAGCCGATCGACCTTGTCGGCGATCTGCGCCGCGCTGAGCTTGCCGCAGCCGCGCGTGATCATGCGAGCGAGCAGCGTCGACGCGCCGGCGCGCGCCGGATCTTCTGCGCGCTGACCACCGCGCCACACCGCGCGCATCGCGACGACGGGCACCGAAGGATCGCGGCGCACCAGCAACACGGTGCCGTTGCCGAGCACGACGCGCTTCTCGGCGGGCGCGACCGAGACGGGCTTCGTCGTCAGCGAGCGGCGAACGCGCCGCTCGGCTTCGCGCGCGAAACTCACGCGCGAGGCCGCCTCGCGCGTTACCTGGGCGCGCCCCTTGGCCGACGCACGTGCCGGCTTCGGCAGGATCGCGGCGACGCTCGCGTTGTGCGGCTGCAGATAACGCTGCATCACCTGCGTGACGTCGTGGCGACGCACCGAGCGAATGCGATCGAGGTAGACGTGACCGAACTGCGGATCTCCCGCGACGGTGGCATGCCAGCCGAGCGATCGCGCGCGACCCTGCGCGGTCTCGAGCTGGCGAACGAACGAGCTCTCGGCGGCGATCCGTGCGACCTCGAGCTCGTCGGAATCGAGGTGGTCGACGAGCGCGAGGGATTGATCGACGAGCTCGCCGATCGCCGCGGTGGCACGCGCGGCGCTGGTGGTGGCGGATAGCACGATCAACCCCGGATCGCGCAGCGCGTGGACGTTCGCGTACGCGCTGCTGACCAGCTGATCGCGATCCCGCAGCAAGCGAGGCAGCCGCGCCGATTCGCTCTGGCCGAGGAGGATCGCGGCGACGTCGAGCGCGGCGACGTCGGGATGGCGCGCCGACGGCACGTGAAAGCCGACGGCGAGGTAGGCCTCGGAGACATCGCGATACTGCGCGGACGCGCGAGGAGCGGTTTGCTCGGGCTCGCTGCCACGTGGGACCCTGCGCACGCCCTGCGCCGGCATCGCGCGGAACCGGCGCTCGACCGCACGCTTGATCCGCGCCGGATCGACATCGCCGGCGACCACCAGCGTCAGGTTGTCGGCGACGTAGTGGCCGCGAAAGAACTCCACGAGCTGACGCTCCGCGAGATCGCGTACGCTGTCCGCGGTGCCGATCACCGGGCGGCGATAGGGGTGGGTCGCGAATGCGGTGGCGAACAAGCTCTGCGCGACGCTGCGCGCTGGATCGTCGGAGCCCTGGCGGATCTCCTCGAGGATGACCTCGCGTTCGCGAGCGAGCTCCGCGGGATCGACGCGCGGTGAGAGCAGCGTGTCGCCGAGCGCATCGATCGCGGAGTCCGCGTGATCACGGCCGAGCACCGCATGATAGACGGTGTGGTCGTAGGCGGTGAACGCGTTGATCTCGCCACCGCCCGCCTCGATCGCGCGCGCGAGCTCGCCGAGGCCGTAGCCCGTGGAGCCCTTGAACAACATGTGCTCGACGGCGTGCGCGATGCCCGCCTCGTGCGGCTGCTCGTCGGCCGAGCCGACGCCGACCCACGCCTGGACGGCGACCACCGGTGAGGGGTGGCCGGGAGCGATGTGGAGCGTGAGCCCGTTATCGAGATGATGAGTGTGGACGTCTTGCACGGCGGCGCAGGCCAGCCAGACGGCCAGCAGCAGGCGATCGTAGGCACTCCCTCGCCGACAACGCATCTTTTTAACCGTCGGCAAGATAGCCGAGTATCCTCGGGGCCATGAGGCGACTCGCAGGATTGTTAATCCTCGCCGGGTGCGACCGTGGCGGCGCTACGCTCGACGGCACGCGGCCGCCCTCGCCGTAGATGCTCGACATCGTCCCACCGCCGCAACCGACGCTCGTCACCGAGCGGCTGCTGTTGCGTCCGCTGCGCGACGCCGATGCCATCGCCGTCGCCGCCGGTGCTGGTGACAAGCGCGTCGCGCGGTTCTTGATCCAGGTGCCATCGCCGTATCCGATCACGCTCGCGCGGCGCTGGGTTCGCCACCGCATCGAGTGGTGGGCGCTCGGCCGCGGCGTGACGCTCGCGATCGCAC
>JACCYD010001397.1 GCA_013696695.1 Deltaproteobacteria bacterium
GATCATCACGGCGCAGCCGATCGCCGCGGATGCGGTGCCGGCGATCTCGGGCGCGGGCTCCATCGCCAGCGCGGTCGCACTCGGCGCGACGATCCCGCTTCCGAAGAAGTAGATCATCATCGGGCCGAGGAACGCTGCGATCCCGAGATCGAGCTGCGTCCCGATGCCCAGCAGCGCGCCGCCGATGGCGACGATCGCGGCGCCGATCACGATCATCACGCGCGGCGGGCGGCCCGCTCGCAACATCCGTCCGCCGGTCATCGAGCCGAGCATCAGCGCGACCGCGGTCGACGCGAAGTACAGGCCGTACTCGTTCCCGCTGACCCCGAACCCGCCCATCAGCACGAACGGCGAGTCCGCGATGTACGCGAACTGGCCGGCGAACACGACGCAGAACACCAGCGCGGGGAGCTTGGTCCCCGGCGTGGCGAGAAACTTCGCGTAGCTCGCGAACAGGCCGCGCAAGGACGGCCTGATCGTGCGGCGCGCGACCGGTAGCGTCTCGGTCAGCGTGGTGTTCGCGAGTACCAGCATGGCGAGCCCGGTGATCGCGAGCGTTGCGAAGATCGCGCGCCAGTCGAGCACGCGTAGCAGTGCGCCGCCGATCATCGGCGCGATCATCGGTGCCACCGCGAGCCCGGCGAGCATCGTCGAGAGGATCGCGGCGGCCTGGGTGGCCGGCTGCGTATCGCGCACCATCGCGCGCGCGACCACTGGTGCGGCGGCAGCGCCGAAGCCTTGCAGCACGCGAAACGCGATCAGCACCTCGATCGACGGGCTCGCGGTGCACGCGATCCCGGCGATCACGAACAACGTCAGCCCTCCAAGAATCACGCGCCGCCGTCCCCACGCATCGGACAAGTAGCCGACGAAGATCTGCGCGCCGGCGAAGCCGATCATGAACAGCGACAGCGTCAGCTGCGCATCCTCGGCATCGACGTCGAACTGGCTGGCCAGGGCGGGTTGCGCCGGCAGGCTCATGTCGATCGAGAGCGCGACCATCGCGGTCAGCGCGGCGAGCGAGATGATCCACCGGCGTGACCCGACTTCGGATGGCCAGCGGGGGAGTCGCTCGGGTACCACGGTCGCATCATGTCAGCCCCACCGGGTAACGTCACCGCGCCATGCTCACCACGATCACGGTCAACGGCACCGAAGGCCTTCGCTTCCTCGCCAACCTCCAGGAGCACAGCCGCACCGGTGTCCGAGCGGTGCCCCCGGCGCTCGCAGCGATGATCGAGCATTTGACGAGGGCGTCCTCCACGGAAGATCTCGAGACGGTTCGCCTCGAGGTCGCGGCGCCGCTCGCCGAGGAGATCGCCGCGTTCGTCGAGACCGTCTCGCAGGGGCAGGGCACGCCGCTGCTGTTCTCGGCGCAGCTCGGGGATGTCGTCGTGCTCGTGCGAGATGTGCTGGCGGAGATGCACGTCACCAAGCGCGAGGGCCGCATGTGGAGGTTTCTGCCGGCAGGCACGGTCGGTCGGTTGACGGCCCGCAAGGGCGATCTCGGCAAGCTCCTGCTGATCGATGGCCCGATGTCGAGCTTCCCGGCGCGCGAGCACGCGTTCGTCAGCGATCGCTGCACCACGCGTACGAAGCTCCCGCGCGTGTAGCCATCGAGCCGGGGCTCACAGCGTGCTGTGCCTCGGTTTCATTCTTGTTCCTGTCGCGGTGGCCAGCTTGATCGCGCCGTCCGCTGACGTATGGTGGCCATCGTGAGCGCCATCATCGAGACGTTCCCTCTCGGATTCCCGTGGGCCACGGTGGATCCATTCCTGTTCTGCGTTCATCACGACGACAACTACCCTCCGGGAAATGACGACCTCGGTCCGGCGGCGTCGCTCGCGGGGCGCGATCTCGGCATGGACTTCACGGTCCGTAGCGAGACGCCGGGCCAGCCCGGCTGGCGCATGTATCACGGCGAGAAGGTGCCCGGGTTTCCGGGCCATCCGCACCGCGGCTTCGAGACCGTGACGATCGTGCGCCGCGGCCTGATCGATCACTCCGATTCGCTTGGCGCCGCCGCGCGGTTCGGCGGTGGTGATGTTCAGTGGCTCACCGCGGGAAAGGGCATCGTCCACTCGGAGATGTTCCCGCTGCTCGACAAGCAGGGCCGAAACCCGCTCGAGCTATTTCAGATCTGGCTCAACCTGCCGCAGGCCGACAAGCTCGTCGAGCCGCACTTCGCGATGTTGTGGTCGCACGACATCCCGACACTCCGTGATGGGGGTGCCGAGGTCACGGTGATCGCCGG
>JACCYD010001422.1 GCA_013696695.1 Deltaproteobacteria bacterium
AGCTCGCTACGTACGTCGAGGCGGCCACCATGAGCGTCGACGATGCCCTTCGCGATCGGCAGCCCGAGTCCCACGCCGTCGCGCCGGCGGCGATCGGCTTGCCAGAAGCGATCGAAGATCCGCGCCACCTGATCCGTCGAGATCCCCGGCCCGGTATCGCTGACGCTGATCTCGACGCCACTGCTCGTCGATGTCGCGGCGAGCGTGATCGTGCCGTCCGCCGGCGTGAACTTGATCGCGTTACCCAGGAGATTTCCCAGCGCCTGGGTCAGGCGGTTCGGATCGAGCATCACGGAACCCAGCGGCAGAGAAGGCTCGCGCTGCACGCGGACGCCTTTTCCCGCCCCGAGCACACGATGTTGCTCCAAGACGTCGTCGAGGAGCGAGTCGAGCTCCACCGGCCGCGGCTCGATCACCAGCGTCCCCGCGTCGATCTGACCGATCTGGAGGAGATCCTCGATCAGCACCCCCATGCGTTCGACGGCGCGGGTCGCGCGCGGCAGAACCACTGCGAGGGAGGCCGGATCGGTTGCGAGCGCGCTGAGGCTGAGCTGGACCACCGCGAGCGGATTGCGGAGATCGTGCGAGACGATCGCCATCATCTCGTCGCGGCCCCGCAGTGCGCGCTGGGCCTCGGCGTAGTGCATCGCGTTGTCGATGCTGAGCGCGAGGCGAACCGTGATCTCCTCCGCGATCAAGCGCTCTTCGTCGCCGAACCGTCGTCCGGAGCTGCCCATCGTCAGCGCGATCCCACCGACCGTGCGGCCCCGGGCGATCAGCCGGGTGTCCAGGCGAGCCGCGCCGTCGCCAAACTCGCCGGCGCTCGCGATCCGTTCGGCCTTGCCGTCGCGAAACAGGTCGATCGCGCAGCCATCGGCGAGCGTCGGAACCAGCAGCGGCGCGACGGCGCGGATGCACGGCTCGGCCTCGAGCGAGCTGGTGGCCGCCGAGGTGACCGCGGCGATGAAGCGCGCGTGCGCGATCGTCTGCTCGAGGTGCTGCTGCGCGACCTCGAGCGCGATCATTCGCTTGCGCTCGATCGCGTAGCGCATCGCCTTGTCGAGGAGCGTCGCGGTGATCTCGCCCTTGCGCAGGTAGTCCTGAGCTCCCGCGTTGAGCGCTTCGATCGCGACGCGCTCGTCGGCGTTGCCAGTCAGGACGACGATCGGCAACGCGCGCGCCGCCGCGCACGTCCGCTCGACGCTGGCGAGGCCCGCGGCATCCGGCAGCGTGAGGTCGAGCAACGCGACGTCGCGATCGGCCACCAGCGCGAGGGCCTCGCCGAGTGTCGCCACGTGCGTGATCTCGTACGGCTGCGCCGGAAGCTCGCGCAATAACTCCTGGATGAGGCGCGCGTCGCCGGGGTTGTCCTCGACGAGGAGGACGCGGATCACGAGGAGGTGTCCGGCGGCAGTCGTACGATCGCGAGCCAGAAGTCGTCGATCGACTTCACGACCTTGATGAACTGCTCGAGGTCCACCGGCTTGGTGATGTAGCAGTTCGCGTGGAGCGCGTAGCTCTTGATGACGTCGGCGTCGGCCTCGGACGACGTGAGCACGACGACGGGGATCGTCTTGAGATCCGGATCGTTCTTGATCTCCTCCAGCACCTCGCGGCCGTCGCGGCGCGGCAGGTTCAGGTCGAGGAGGATCAGATCCGGACGCGGCGTATCGGCGCGGCGCAGGAACGCGAGCGCTTCCTCGCCGTCGCGCGCGACGCTCAGATTGTTTCTGACCTTGCCCTCGCGCAACGCCTCTTGGGTGAGACGCACGTCCGCGGGGTTATCCTCCACCAGCAAGATCTCGATCGGCGGCGACTTCATCTGAACCTCCTGCGTGCCTCTGCGAGCGTGAACGAGATCGTGGCGCCCGCGCCAGGCGTGGACTCTACCCAGATCCGGCCGCCGTGACGCTCGACGATCCGCTTCGAGATCGCGAGGCCGATGCCGGTGCCATCATAGATCTCGCGCGGGTGGAGACGCTGGAAGATGACGAAGATTCGCTCGAAGTATTCGGAGGAGATGCCGATGCCGTTGTCGCGCACCGAGATCGTCCATCCCGCGGAGCCACGCTCGGCCGAGACATGGACGCGGGGCGGGAGATCGCCGTGGAACTTGATCGCGTTCGAGAGCAAGTTCTGGAGCAGCTGGACGAGCTGGGTCTCGTTACCCGCGATCGACGGTAGCGGGTCGTGCGTGATCTCGGCGCGCTGGTCGGCGATCGCTTGCTCGAGGTTCCCGCAGGCGGTCGCGAACACGCGCTCGAGGTCGACATCCTGATGCTCGCCGGGGCGTGTCCCGACGCGCGAGTACGCGAGCAGATCGTTGATCAGACGCTGCATGCGCGAAGCTCCCTCGACGGCGAAGCCGATGAAGTCATCGGCGTCGGAGTCGAGCTTGCCCTTGTAGCGACGAGCGAGGAGCTGCACGTAGCTCGACACCATGCGCAGGGGCTCCTGCAGGTCATGTGAGGCGACGTACGCGAACTGCTCGAGATCGGCGTTGGAGCGCGCGAGCTCCTGGACGCGACGCTCGAGCTCGAGCTCGGTGCGGCGGCGAACGATCCCTTGCGCGATCGCGTCGGCGACACTGCCGAGGACGCTGAGCGTATCCTCGGCGAGCGGCGCGCGCGCGAACATCGCGAACACGCCGATCATTCTGCCGTCGACGAGCAGTGGATACCCCGCGAACGCGACCATGCCTTCGCGTGTGGCCCACTCCGGATTGCCGACACGCGGGTCGTGCTGGACATCGTTGGTGAGATGGGGCCGCTTCTCTTCGGCGATCAAGCCGATCTTGAACTTCCCGACCGGCACCTGTGCGTGGGCGCCATCGAGGTGCGTGTAGAGACCAGCGCTCGCGTCGAGCAGCAGCAGCTTACCTGCCTCGTCGGCCGTCCAGACCCGCGCGAACGCGACGCCGAGGTGCGCGACCGCGGCTTCACAGCAGCGCTGCAGCGTGCGCCGCATGTCCCGTGCATCGGCGAGCGCCGCGCTGACGTCGGCGCGCAGTGCCGCGTGCGACGTCACGCGGTCCGCGAGCTCGCGCGCGCGGCGACGCCCGGTGACATCGCGCGACAGCACCGAGAGCCCGGACTTCAGCGGGTAGATGCTCGCCTCGTACCAGCGATCCGACGCCGGCACGGGGTATTCGATGGTGACCGGCTCGCGGGTCTCGAGGACGCGACGGTACGCGTCGTGGATCGGGGAGTCGCGCGTCTCCGGCAGGTCCGCGCGCTTGCCGAGCAGCTCCTCCGGCGCGCGCCCGATCAGGTCTGCTGCCGCGCGATTCAGAAACACGATCCGGAGCTCGTCGTCGAGCACCGCGAACGGCTCGGTGATGCTCTCGAGCAATTCGATGAGGTGGGGCCGATCGAGCTCGAGGATCTGGCTCACGCTGCTCTGTTAACACGTTGATCGGGGCTGCGGCCACGCGAGTCAGACCAGTGTGCGCTTTTTGCTACGCGCTTCCACTCGATGCTCGATGGCTTCCGAGCTGGGCAGCACAAGATCGTGCATCAGTGGGGTCGCCTTGCGAGCTCAACCGGTACGCTGGGGGCATGGCAAGCTCGGCCGACGACACCGTCGCGGATCAGGACAGCGACGCCCCGGCCCACGCGCCGCGAACGACATCGCGCACCGAGTACGAGCTCGGCACGGTGATCGGCCGCGGGGGAATGGGCGAAGTGTTGCTCGCACGCGATCGCGACCTCGGTCGCGACGTCGCGATCAAGCGCATGCGGTCGAGCAACCCGTCGGATGATGCCATCGCGCGGTTTCTGCGCGAAGCCAAGATCCAGAGCCGGCTCGATCATCCGTCGGTCGTCCCGGTCCACGAGCTTGGCCATGATCCCGAAGGCCGGCCGTACTTCGTCATGAAGCGGCTCACCGGCGTGACACTCGAGAACCGGCTCAGGACCGACGCGCTCCAGCCGCTGTTGCATGCCTTCACGGACATCTGCCGTTCCGTAGCCTTCGCGCACAGCCGCGGCATCATCCACCGCGATCTCAAGCCCGCGAACATCATGCTCGGCGAGTACGGTGAGCTCTACGTCCTTGATTGGGGGCTCGCGCGCGTGCTCGACGAGGCTGACGATGTGGCGGGCGTTGCCGACCTCGCATCGGCTGACGGCGAGACCCGGACCGGCGAGGTGCTCGGCACACCCGGCTACATGGCGCCAGAGCAGCTCCGAGATGCCGCCAGCGCCGGGCGTCCTGCCGACGTCTACGCGCTGGGAACGATCTTGTTCGAGATCCTCGCCGGCGAGCCACTGCACGAGCGTGGACAGTCGGCGCTCGCCAGTACGCTCACCGACATCGATCATTCCCCCGCTCGTCGCGGCACTCGAGAGGTGCCGCCCGAGCTCGACGCGCTTTGCTTTGCGGCCCTCGAACCCGTGCCCGAGAACCGGCCGAGCGCGCAGAGCCTCGCGACCGACGTGCAGGCATATCTCGACGGCGACCGCGATGTCGCGCAACGGCGTGCGCTTGCCGCAGACGAGCTCGTGAAGGCGCGCGCTGCACTCGTCGCGAACCATCGCGCCGAAGCCATCCGCGGCGCCGGCCGTGCGCTTGCACTCGATCGGCATTCAGGCGCCGCAGAGCTCGTCACCCACCTGATGCTGGAGCTTCCGGCCGGCGATCACCCCGAGCTCCACGCCAGTTATGCCGATGCCGATGCCGAGTCCGTGCGCCGGCATGCGCACAGCAGCTTCATCGGCTTCGCTGCGATCCTCGCCTTCATGCCGATCGCGATCTGGAATGGGGTGCGCGACTGGGGAGTGATGGGGCCGTTCCTCGCGCTCTGCCTCGTGCTCTCGGCGTTGACCTATGGGATGTCGCGCCGGCCGTACCGCAAGAGCGGCGAGATGATCGCCTACTTCTTCTTGCTCGCCTCGGCGATCCCCCTCGCATGTCGATTCTGCGGGCCGCTGATCGTGGCTCCCTGTGTGACGTGTCTGATCGCGTGGGCTGCCTTGATGTATCCGGCACTCCTCCGCCGTCCGTTCCTCGTGGTTGGAACCATCCTCGTTGCATGGCTCGCAATGCCGATCCTCGAGTACACCGGCACGTTCTCACCGAGCTGGGAGATCGCCGGGGGACAGATCACGACGTGGTCGTCGACCATCGAGCTCGACGGCAACTCGGCGATCGCGGCCGTGTTCGGCGCGAACATCGTCACGATCGGCATCGCGTGTTTCCACGGTGCGGCCCTCGCACGGGCGAACATGCTGGCGCAGCGCAAGCTGGTCGCACAAGCGTGGCATCTCAAGCAGCTGATCCCGGCCTGAGAGCTGCCGCGGCGCTCGGATCCAGGACGCGGATCCAGGCTCGGATCCAGGACGCGGATCCAGGACGCGGATCCAGGACGCGGATCCAGGACGCGGATCCAGGACGCGGATCGGACGCGCATCCAGGACGCGGATCGGACGCGGATCCAGGACGCGGATCCAGGATGCGGATCCGGACGTGAATTTAGGACGCGGATCCAGGAAGCGGATCCAGGAAC
>JACCYD010001499.1 GCA_013696695.1 Deltaproteobacteria bacterium
GTATCGGCTCGGCCATCACGAGGCGACCGGCGTGTTGACGATCTGTGCGCAACTCGCGCGCGCGGAGGTCTTCGTGTTGCGACGTGGCGCTGCCGTCGTCGGAACTGACGAGCTCGCGCGCAAGGCGCTGATCGCACGGTTTGCGCGGCTCGCCTCGCAAGATCTGTCGCTGGTGTTCGAGGGTGGCGTCACCGGCGTGATGCCGGTCGGTGCGACGGCGGCGGTCGGCCTCGCGGACTGGTCGCGTGCTCATCTCGAGGCGCAGCTCGACGGCGCGCTCGCCGACGCGATCGTGCGCGAGCTCGCCGGGGTTCGCCTCGTCGTGCGGTCCGATCTCGCACCCGTCGCTCACGACGAAGCGGATCGCCGGATGCTCGTCGCCATGGCGATGCCGCGCCGACTGGATCAGATCTGGCCACTCGCGAGGACGCCGCGCTTCCGATTGCTGTCGTTCGTGCACTTCCTGCGCGGCATCGGTGCGCTCGACGTCGAGGGCGTGGTCGCCGAGAAGTCGAGCCCGACGCGATTTCCGCAACAGCTGCCCGTCGACGACCGACGGGTCGCCGCGCTGCGGATGCTCGGCATCGAGGACGAAGCGGATCTCGACACCGTGAAGCGGGCGTATCGCCGGCTCGCCCGAGCGCTACACCCGGATCTCCAGCCCGAGGTCGATGTGGTGCGAAAGCGCATTCTCGAGCGCCGGTTCGCCGAGATCACCGCCGCGTACGAGACCCTGACCTGAGTGCGGTCAGGGCGGGACGACGATCCAGCCGTCCTCCGCGAAGCTGCCCTCGGGATCGGGCCAGCCGTCGTGGGCCCAGCGATACGCCGTATAAGCGCTGATCAGCGCGTCGAAACAGTGATCGTTCTGCAGCACATCTTCTCTCGCCATCCGGCTGCGCGGCGCGAACGTCAGATCGCTCAACCGCTCGAGGATGACGGCGCGCGTGCGCCACGGATCGGCATCGCGCTTGTAGCCGCGCGAGGCACGCAGCCCGCACAGCGCGGCGATGGTCGCCGCCGGCGACACCTCGATCAGATTGCGATGGAGCTCGAAGCCGGCACCGCGCATCCGCCGCCGAAGCTGGCCCGCGCGTGCGGCGATCCCACCGTTGCCCGCGCCGAGCGAGGACACCGGCAGCAAGCCGCGGCCGTAGGTCAGCGAGACCTCGGTCCCGCGATGGGCGTAGGGCGCCAGCCGGGCCTGCGCGACGTGCTGGAGCACCCGCGGACGATCGCCACTCACGGAGGCGGCCACCTTTCGGACCAGCGAACGGCCTTCAGTCCTCAGCCAGACCACGGCCGGGTCGACGCACGCCTCCATGCCAGGGCAGACCGGTCGTTCGCACCGGTTGCAAGCGGGCCGGGTCAACGGGGCGTCGATCGCGACGACCGTGGCCTCTACGTGGCCATCCGCCAGCCGGTGAATCAGCGTCTCGTCGGTCCAGGCCAGTTTGTCGGATCGGGTCGCGACCTCACAAACCTCGACTCCATCGGCAGTCGCGCGGAGCTCGGCAACCGCGGTGGTCTTACCTCGACCCCCGCCGAGGTCGACCCCGAGGAATGTGGTGAATGGCCGCTTCACCGTTCGCTTCAGACCACTTGTACCACGATCTCCACAGGTGAAAATCGTCAGAGCCGACTGGCCTTTAACTCGGGAGCATGCATAAGGTGCGGCCCCTGTAAGAAGTCGCCCCCTGCCGCGTTGAGTCACGGGCGTTTTTCTCGACCCCCATCCTACTATGGACCGTATCGCCACCTTCAAGAGCTTCATCGACCGCAACCCGAAGGATCCGTTTCCTCGGTATGGGCTGGCGATGGAGCACAAGACCCGCGGGGAGCTCGAGCTGGCCTGGGCAGCGTTCCAGGACCTCCTCTCCCAGTTCGCGGACTACGTCCCGACCTACCTGATGGCCGGTGGCACCCTCACCGCGTTGGGGCGGAGCGCCGAGGCGGCCGACATCTATGGGCGTGGGGTCACCGTTGCCACCCAACGCGGCGATTCCCACGCGCGCGGCGAGCTCGAGACCGCGCTCGCAGAGCTGACCCCGTCGTTGGACAGCCAAGCGAGGCCCCAGTGAAGATCCTCTTCGCGTTGATCCTCGCGCTGGCGGCCTGCGGCGGCTCGAAGAAGCCGTCGACAGGACCCACCACGGGCGCCATGCCCACCACCGATACGAAGACGGACGGCGATATCAAGCCGGACACCCAGCCGGGAGACCAGGCGACCACGGAGGAAGACCCGTGCGCCGTGCCCCCGCAATGACGTTTTCACTCGTCGTCCTTTGGTCGGCGTAGTGAGTTTTTTTGGGAAGTTGACCAGTTCGCGTTTCAATCCAGACCCAGAAAAGAAAGCCCAAGAGAGGACTAGACCATGAAGAAAATGTTTATCGCTGCACTCCTGATCGCTGCCTTCGCCGCCGCCTGTGGTGGCAAGAAGAACACCACCACCAACGTCAACACCACGCCGCCTCCGGCCGCTGGCTCGGACATGGGTTCGGGTTCCGACATGGGCTCCGCTGCCCCCGAGGCTGGCTCGGGCGCGATGTAATCCAGTCCTCGTGACTACGAGACGCGCGTCGGGGCACACGCTTCGACGCGCGTTCTTGTTTTGATGCTAAGAAGAACACCTCGCCGTTGGGCGAGATGCAGCTTCCGCCGGGATGGCGAAATGGTAGACGCGGTGGTCTCAAAAGCCGCTTCTCTAACGAGAATGCCGGTTCGAGTCCGGCTCCCGGCACCAATGTTTTGAAACCGATGGCCCCCGCGTGGGTGTGCCACACTGAACGAAGTTGGACTCTTCGTCCTCGACGTTCTGTTGCGTGAAGTGTCGGCTGCTCCAGCCGCCGACCACGTCGTGCGTCGAGTGCGGCGCGCCGATGACTGCGCCGGTGGAGCTCGTGCGCGAGCTGCTCTATTACCGCGACATGCGGATGATCGATCGCCGCGACTGGGGGCTGATCACCGCGTTCCTCGCGGGCAGCTCGCTCGCGCTGCCGATCCTGGCGCCGTTCGCCGTCGGTAGCTTGATCGCACTCGGCGTCGATAAGATCCGCAAGCTGCGCCGCCGCGGCGGGATCGCGGGCATCTCGCTGCCGCCGCCGCTGCCGGCACCGGGTGCCACCACGCTCTACGGGATCGCCCGCCGGTTTCGCGGCACGGTGTCGTCGCTGATCGACGAGCAGCACGTGCTGCTCGAGCACGCGATGGTCAAGGACCGCCACGGGGCGGTGCTGCTTCGTCGCACCGAGACCATGCCGTTCCTGCTCGAGGTCGAGAACCGGGGTCCGGTGCTGGTCACCGGGGTCACGCGGGTCAAGCCGACGAGCCTGCTGTCGAAGAAGCTCGTCGTCGAGCGCGGTGATCCGCGGCTCGAGCGGATGGGCGTGCCGACCGAGTTCGCGGTGGCCGGCGATCTCGAGATCGCGTCGATCTTCGCGGACGGCCCGGGCCTCGCGGTGACCGGCGTGCTCGAGGACGAATCTGTCGCCGAGCTGGCGTTCCATCGCGACGGTGGAAACATCCCGACGATGCGCGGTCGGATCGGTGCGCCGGTGATCGTCGAAGATCCGCGCCTGATCGCCGCCGCGCTCTGACCCTCAGCAGGTCAGGCGTGTGTGCACGTCGTCGCGGACCGCTTGCGCGACGGCGCGCGAGCCCGCGGTGCCACCGAGATCGCCGGTCAGCGGCTGACCGCGCTCGATGATCGACGCGACCGCGGCATCGATCGCGGTCTGCGCGCGCACGAGCCGCGCATCGGCGAACCGATCGCCGAGCCAGCCAAACGCCTGGCCGGTCGCGAGCAACATCGCCATCGGGTTCGCCTTGTCCTTGCCGGCGAGCGGCGGTGCCGAGCCGTGGATCGGCTCGAACATCGCGTGGTCGTCGCCGACGTTGCAGCCGACAGCCATCCCCATGCCGCCCTGGAGCACCGACGCGAGGTCAGTGAGGATGTCGCCGAACATGTTGGTCGTCACGCACACGTCGTAGCGCTCGGGCTGCGTCAGCACGAACATCGCGAACGAATCGACGATCGCGACGTCCGGATCGATCTCGGGGAAGTCCTTCGCGACCTCACGAAACACGTCGAGGAAGAACCGGCAGCCGGTGAGGACGTTGTGCTTGACGATGCAGGTGACGCGCAGCTTGCCGTCGGCGGGCGCGCCCTTGCCGCGCTTGCGCGACAGCTCGAAGGCCTTGCGAATCACGCGCTCGCTCGCCTTGCGCGTGATCACGCGCAGGTCCGTCGCGCGATCCTGCGAGCGCTCGCCGATGCCGGAGTACAGGCCCTCGGTATTCTCGCGGATGATCACCATGTCGACCTTGTCGGGCGACCAGACTTCGCGGAACGCGCCCGACAGCCCATGCTTGGTGCCGGGCAAGCAACGCACCGGGCGAATGTTCGCGTAGAGATCGAGCCGCACGCGGTTGCCGACCACCGCGTTCCAACCGGCCATCTTGCCGTCGGGGAGATTGACCGGGCTGCCATCGGGGCCGGCCCAGCCCACCGCGCCGAGCAAGATCGCATCAGCGGCGCTGCACTTGGCCTCGGCGCCTTCCGGCCAGTCGCGCGAGCCGTGCTCGAGGAAGAACTTCCCGCCGCACGGAATCTCGTCGAGCGAAAACGCGAGGCCGGTATCGGCGGCGACCAACTCGACCAGCACCCGCGCCTCCGCCATCACTTCGGCACCGACGCCGTCGCCGGGCAGGAGGACCAGATCGTAGGTCGACTTCGGCGAACGTCCCATCGCCGGCGAACGTAACATCTCCCATGCGTGGCCTTTGCGGCCAACGCTCAGGATCTCTCGCGGTCAGGGAGACGGCGGCATGGCCGGCTTGTCTTCGCGCTTCTTCATCGTCGACAGGAATGCTTCGAGCAAGTCCTTGTCGCTCGCGCTGGCAGCGAGCGAGACGTCGCTGCCGCTCGCGACCACCTTGATCGCGCCGAGCAGCTTCTTGACGGTCGCCGGCGTGCGCGCCTTGTTCATGTCCCTCTGGATCTCGCGATTCGCCTCGGCGACGAACGCTGTTGCCGCCTTCGCATCGCTGGCGACCGCGGTGATCGCCAGTGCCAGCGTGTTACCGGACCGCGAGACGTTGCCGTAGCCCTTCGTGAACGGAACATCGTCGTCGATCGGTTTGCTGACCTTGAACGCGCCGAACGCGATGGCCTTGGTGTCGAGCTTGGCGAACATCTCGCCAGCGCCCGACTTCGCGAGGCCCTGCTTGCCGATGTGCTTCTCGAGCTTCGCCTTCTTGTCAGGCGAGGCCGTGAACGCGACGACGTTCGGACCGACCCACGCGAAGTACGCGGCGTCGTTGCCGACGCTCGCGACGGTGTAGATGCCGTCCTGCTTGACCGTGATCTGCTTCCGCTTCTCGACCTGCTTCAGCATCGTCTCCATGCACGCGGTCGCCTTCGTGCGATCGAGCGTGAGCTGGATGAACACCACGATGTCGTCGTCGTTACCGTCGGGATCACCGGCGATCACCACACCGTCGACGATCGAGGTGATGTCGAGCTTGCACGCCGACTTGAGTAGGGAGACCGCCTGGTCGATATCGCGCTCTTCTTTGCGCGCGAGCGCGAACAGCGTGCTGAACGCGGGCAGCTTGGCGATCGCGGCGACATCGACCGCGCCGATCGCCGGCATGCCGGGAAGGTTGTCCTTGGCCGCTTGCCACGCCTTCGAGACGTCGGCGCTCGATGTCGACGCAGAGAGCAGACACGCCGCGAGCGCGGCAACACAGGAGATGCTTGTTCGCATCCGCGCATCC
>JACCYD010001220.1 GCA_013696695.1 Deltaproteobacteria bacterium
CCAGCCCTCGAAATGGCCAGGTGGGAACACCGTGTCGTGATGGCCGACCAAGAGGATCGCCGGCCCGGGCGCGGCGGTCTTCCACACCAGGTGCTCGCCGAAGCCCGCGGCGGGGATGCGGGTACACGTCAGTCCGGGCAGCGCGAACGCCTCGCGCAACAGGCCCCCGACCTGATCCACTCCCTCGATGTTCGCGGTGAAGCTGTTGATCTCGACCCAGCGGCGCGTCAGGGCGAGCATCTCGGACTCGCGCGCGCGAACCAGGGCGAGAATACGGGCGAGTGATTCGTCGAGGTCGGGTTTTTTCATCGGTCGATCACATCCCTGGCGGGCGCGTGGCATCTTCCACGCGATGGCAAAGCGATTCAAGGCAGCAATCATCGGCGGTAGCGGTTACGGCGGCGCGGAGATGGCGCGGCGCCTCCTCATGCACCCCGATGTCGAGCTGGTACGCGTGGCGTCGATCGATCACGTCGGCGAGCCGCTCGGTGCGGTGCATCCGAATCTCGATGGCGCGACGGAGCTCGCATTCGAGGACCTGACGCCCGCGCAGGCCGTTGAAGGCTGCGATGTCGCGTTGCTCGCGCTCCCTCACAAGGTGACGGCGGCGAAGGTGCCGGAGCTGATCCGCGCCGGCGTCAAGATCGTCGACATGTCCGGCGACTTCCGCCTGCGCGATGCGGCGGTGTACGAGAAGTTTTACGGTGCCGCGCATCCTCATCCCGAGCTGCTCGGCACGTTCGTCTACGGCCTCCCCGAGCTCAATCGCAAGGCGATCGAGAAGTCGAGCTACGTCGCGTCACCCGGCTGCTTCGCGACGACGATCGAGCTCGCGCTGTTGCCGCTCGCGCGCGCCGGCATGCTCGATGGCGTGGTCGTCCACGTGCAGGCCATCACCGGCTCGTCGGGCTCCGGCATCGCGCCGCAGGCCGGCACGCACCACCCGAGCCGCGCCGGGAATCTCAAGACCTACAAGCCACTCGAGCATCAGCACGTCCCCGAGATCGTGCAGACGCTCCACGATGCGGGCGCCAAGGGCATCGAGCTGCGGTTCGTGCCGGTGTCGGCACCGCTGACGCGCGGCATCTTCGCGACCTGCTTCCTCGAGATGCCGGCAGAGGTGGATGCGAAGCGACTCGCCGGGCTGTTCGACGAGGCCTACGTGCGCGAGCCGTTCGTGCGCCGCCCGCTCAAGCGTCTCCCCGAGGTCGTCGCAGTCGCGGGGAGCAATCACGTCGAGGTCGGGTTCGCCGTCGGCGCGGTCCATAAGGACAGGCGGACGATCACGTGCTTCTCCGCGCTCGATAACCTGATCAAGGGCGGCGCCGGCCAGGCGATCCAGAACATGAACATCCTCCTCGGCTGCGACGAACGCGCGTCCCTCGAAGACGTCGGGAACTGGCCGTGAACACGATCGTCGTCAAGATCGGCGGCGAGGTCGTCGGCTCCGGCGAAGCCGCGCTGCTCGGGGCGGATCTGCGCGAGCTCGCCGGCGACCATCGCATCGCGATCGTCCACGGCGGCGGGCCGCAGGCCACCGAGCTCCAGAAGAAGCTGGGCCTGACCACGACGCAGATCGCCGGCCGTCGCGTCACGGATGCCGCCACGCTCGACGTCATGAAGATGGCGATCGCCGGCAAGCTCAACGTCGATCTGTGCGCGACGTTGCTCGCCGCGGGCCTGGCGCCGGTCGGGTTGCACGGCGCGTCGGGTCACGTGGTCAAGGCGGTGCGCCGCCCGCCGAAGCCCTACCCGCCCACCGCGCCGGATCCCGTCGACCTCGGCTTCGTCGGCGACGTCACCGGCTTCAACCTCGCGCTGCTCGAGACCTTATGGGCAGCGAAGTACGTGCCGGTGATCGCGTGTCTCGGCGCCGATGCCCAGGGCGGCGTCTACAACATCAACGCCGATCTCGTCGGCAATCAGCTCGCGGCGGCCCTCAAGGCCGAGCGCTTGTTTCTGGTGACGTCGACGCCCGGCGTGCTTCGCGACGTCAACGATCCGAGCTCGCGCTTGACGCGGATCACCCGCGCCGAGGCGACCCAAGCGATCACGGACAAGGTCATCACCGGCGGCATGATCGCGAAGCTCGAGGAGGCGATGGCGGTGATCGATCAGGGCGTCGGCTCGATCCACATCCTCGGCAAGCTCGCCGCCGGCGACCTCGTGCGTGCGGTCCGGGAGCCGGGCTCGGTCGGCACGACGCTGGTCGCGTAAACGCCACGGCCCTCTACTTCCGATTGCGGCCGAGCACGCGACCCATCGCGCCGTATTCGCTGCGGCTCGCACTCTCGAGCATCGCCTGGGTGATGATCGTGTCTCGACCCGCCGCCGCGAACGCTGCCGCGAGCACCGCGTTGCGAATGTGCGCGCCCGATAGATCCGGGAACTCCTCGGCAAGTAGCTTGTGATCGACGTCGTCGGCGACCGGCGCACCGCCATCGAGATACTGGCGCCACAGCTTCGCGCGCTCTTCGTCGTCGGGCGGCCAGAACACGACATGGGCCGCGAGCCGGCGCTTGAACGCGGGATCGATGCTGGCGTCGAGGTTGGTGGTCAACACGGTGACGCCGCCGAACGCTTCGATGCGCTGCAGGAGGTAGTTGACCTCCATGTTCGCGTTCCGATCGTTCGACGACTTCACCTCGGTGCGCTTGGTGAACAGCGAGTCGGCCTCGTCGAACAGCAGCAGGCAGTTGCCGTTCGAGGCGGAGTCGAACAGCTTCGACAGATTCTTCTCGGTCTCGCCCATCCACTTCGAGACCACCTGCGAGAGATCGACCTGCTGGAGATCGAGCCCGAGCTCCCCCGCGATCAGGCCGGCGACCATCGTCTTGCCGGTACCAGGAGGTCCGCTGAACAGGGCCGCCACGCCGGTGGCGCGACCGGCCTTGCTGCCCATGCCCCAGCGTTCGTAGACGTGGTGGGCGTGGCGCACGCGAGACACCAGCGCGTCGACCGACTCGCGCGTATCCGGCGACAGCACGAGATCGTCCCAGGTCTGGCGCACGGTGACGCGCGTCGCGAGCCCGCCCATCTGCTCGAGCGTGCGGTGCTGCATGCCCTTGACGACGTGGTTGAGATCGAGCGCGCCCGTCTTCGTCAGCAGTCGCGCGGCGTCGAGAGCCTGCGCCATCGCCCCCGGTCCGACGCGATAGCGTTGCGCCAGCTCGTCGAAGTCGGTGTCGTCGAGGACCGTACGATCGCCGATCAACGCCGCCCACATCTCGCGGCGAGCTTCGGAGATCGGAATCGGCCACTCGAGGCGCACCAGGCGGCGCGACAGCGGCAACGGCTGACCCTGCACCGACGTGGTGACCACGACGTGATGCTCGATTCCCTCGAGGAAACGCACCAGCATCCGCATCCTCGTGCCGTCGTCGCCGGTGAGCTCGTCGAGGCCCGCGATCACCGGCAGGGCGCCGGTCAATGCGATCTCGCGACGCAGCGCGGTGAGGCCGCGCTCGAGCTGATCGGTGCCGCGCTCTGCGGCTGCGAGATCGAGCACCAGCGTGCGTCGCTTCGAGCTCGCCGCGACGGTGGCGGCCGCAGTACGACGCCCCGAGCCGCCGGTGCCTTCGATCACGATGATCGTGGTGTCGGACTGCGCCAGCATCTCGCCGAGGCGGCGGAGCACGTCGTGTTGCTTCTCGTCGAACAAGGCGGCGGGCGGCACGCCGGCGAACGCCACCCGATCGTCGAGCGGCATGTCATCCGAATCGGGAGCCATCAGGTACGTGGCCACGCGATCGCTGAGCCGATAGGCGCGCGAGGCCGGTGCGCCATCGCCGCGAGAGATCAAGACCCCGTCGCGCAGCAGCGGATGCGAGCTGGTGAGCCGCACCGAAAGTGCCGCGGCATTCTTCGCGTCGACTCGTGCGACCACGCAATACGTCGCGAGCTCGAGGCCGTAGTGCGTCGAGCCGCCCTGCAGCCCGCGCAGATCGATCGTCAGTCGCGGATCGATCGTCGCTGCGGTCACCGCGGCGAGAAAGTCACGCTCGATGTCGGTCAGGTCGAGCGCAGCCGCGATCGCCGCGAACGGATCGCGGCGCCGCTGACGAAGCGACTCCGCGAGCGCCGCCTCGGCATCGGCGAGTGCCCCGTTCGGGGTGTTGCCGCGAAACACGGCGGCCGCGTGGGCGAACCGCGCGTGCTCGCGTTCGATGCGCGACAGCAACAACTCGCTCATTCGGGTGACTCTCCGAGGACGCGCTGGAACGCCGGATCGATGCCGAGCGCGATGCCACGTTCGAGGGAACGAGCAGCGTCCTCGTTCCGGCCGGCGGCGGCGAGCACGGAGGCTTCTGCCACGTGGGCAAGCCCACTCGACGAATTGAGCCGCACGGCGCGAACCGCGAGCTCGGTGGCCGTGTCGAGGTCATCGCTCGCGAGGTGCAGCAGGGCAGCGAGCGCGTGCACCTCGGGATCGGACGGAAACCACTGCACGCCGATCGAGGCGACGTCGGGCGTGTTGTGCGCGCGGACGATCAGGAGCTCGGTCCCGAGCATCGCCCACAGCTCGCGACCGGCTTGCCCCTCCTGCAGCGCGAGCGCGACACCTTCGGCGGCATCGCGAATGCGACCGGCGTGCACGAGCACGCGGAGGACCGGGCGCCAGTTGGCGAGCGAGTGCGGATCGGCTTCGAGCTGCGCCATCGCCGAGGGCAGATCGATCTCCGAGGCGTCGCGTGCGGCCCCGAAGGTCTGCTCCGCGGCATCTCGAAGCGGCCCCTTGCCATGCAGCATCAACACGGCGACGACGACCGGATCCCACACACCCGCGCGGTACATCGCAGCGGCGAGCGCGACGGCCTTCTGTGGATTGCCGGTCTTGTACGCGAGTGCGAGCTCGGCACGCGTGCGTTCCGGCTCCGGCAACTCCGCGAGCGCCGCGGTTGCCGCCTCGAGCTCGCCCTTGCGAATCTGTTCGAGGACGTCGGCGAGACCTGTCATGCCGCCAGCCTAAACCGGCTGGCCAACCTCGGCTACTACGAGGCTGACAGGACGTTATCGAGCTTGGCGGGCAGGATGCTGGTGTCGAGAAGATCCTGAGCCGCTTCCATCGTCGAGCTCTTGCCGGTGATCTTCCGCATCGCCTCGTTGCCGTCGGAGCTGCCCCCGGTGAACGTGGTGCCGGCTTCGTTGCGCCCGAACGACACGTTGTTATCGCCACTGGCGATATCGAGGCTGTCGAGGAACCCGTCGTACAGGGTTCCGCTCACCACCACCGGCATCCCGAGGTCTTTGAGCGGCGTGCCCTTGAGACGATCGAGCGCCGACTGCGTGATGCCGGAGATCTTGACGCTCGGCCACTTGCTGGAGTTGCCGACGCCCGGACGAGACTGGGTCATCCCGAAGTTGACGTAGACGACGCCCTTCGCGCCGTGGCCCTTGTAGAAATCCTGCGGGTGGTTGCTGCCGACGCCCTTCTTGCCGAACAGGTCGGTCGCGCCTTCACCAGGACCCTTGTCCTTGTCCTGGCCCATCTGGCCGCGCGACATCGCGTTCATCCACTTCGCGAGTGACTCGCGAAACTGAATCTTGCGGGCATTCTCGGCGTTGGCCGTGACTCCCGCCGCGAACTGCTGAGCGCCCTTGGTCTCCTCGGTGAGGACCTTGCCCTGGTTGGCCTTGTCGGCCTTGAGGACCTTGTCTTCCGCGGCACGGCGCTGCTTGACGATTCCACCGAGTGCAGCGCCACGCACGGACTCGAGACCCTCCTCTTGCGAAGAGAAGAACTGGGACATCGAGCTGCCGCCCTCCTCGGCGAGCTTGGCGCCGACCTTGCCGACGGCGTCCTTGAGGCCATCGTCGAGCGCCGTCTGCACGGCGTTGCTGAGCGCGATCGCGCTCGAGCTGACGAGCTTGGCCGTGATCGCTGCGGTGACATAGCCGCTCGCGAAGCCAAGACCCGCGATCACCAGCGTCTTCATCAGCTCGTCGGTGAGTGACGGCGGATCGCTCTCCTTGAGCGCGTCGGGCACTTCGCGGACGCCGATGCCACGCTTGTTGAACAGGACGTTCTGTTCGTCGTGCGCGTTCTGGTACGCATCTCGAAGATCGCGAAGGTCGACGCCTTGGATGTTTTGATCGCCAACGCCGGTCGCGGCGTCATCATCCTGTTTGGCTTTGGTGTCGGCCTTGTCGGCGCCTTTACCTTTGCCCTTCGCGGCAGGCTTCTCTTCGTTTTCGTCGCCCATTGCGCCATCTTACGGCCACTTGGGGTACGACCTGCCCAGCGACGTGCACGAACGCAACGCTGCGAGATTTCTGGACTAACCGGGTGGGATCTCGAGGCCGACCGGTGGCGACACGGCCCGCATCAGCTTGGTGCTGCGTTTTCCAGCATAGGCGACCGGGACAATGACCCGGAACGTCGAGCCCTTGCCGACCGTCGAGTCGAGCTCGACCTTCGCCGCGAGGAGATTCGCGAGCCGCGCCACCAGCGCGAGTCCGAGGCCCACCCCGCCGAAGCCTTTGTCGTCGCCGCTTGCCGCCTGGCGAAACGGCTCGAAGATCCGCCGGCGGTCCTCCGGCGCGATGCCGATGCCGGTATCGGTGATCGCGAGCTCGACGGCGTCTCCGCGAGTGCCGGTCCGGCGGCGAGCCGAGATCGTGACGGTGCCCTTCTCCGGCGTGAACTTCACCGCGTTTGCGAGCAGGTTGATCAGGATGTGCGCGAGCCAGCGCTCGTCGGATTCGATCTCCGGAAGATCGTCAGGCACGTCGACCTCGAGCGACATGTCCTTGGTGCCGACCACCCACGACGCCGATGCCGTCACGCGATCGACAAGCGCGGCGACATCGACCGGGCTCGGGCGCGCGTCGAGCTTGCCGGCATCGGCACGCGCGATCGCGAGCACGTCGTCGACCAGCGCGAGCAGCGTCTGCGCCGAGCGCTTGATCGACGCGCACGCATCCTTCTGCTTGTCGGTCACCGGGCCGTAGACGCCCGCGGCGATCACGTCCGAGAGGCCCTGCACGCCATGGATCGGGGTACGCAGCTCGTGCGTCATCGACGCCACGAACTGACTGCGTTGTGCTGCCGCCTGGATCAGCTCGGAGGTGCGCCTCTCGAGATCCGCTTCCTTCTTGCGCAGTAGCCGCAGCGTCGCCGCCGAGAACCACGCCGGAACCCCGACGACGAGCGCGCAGTACACGATCGAGATGATCGCGTAGCCGAGCGCCGGCACACCGCCCGGCGTGCCCGGCACTGGCGTCGGTGGCAACACGCCGGCGGTCATCAGCATCAACATCGTCGCGAACGACACGACGATCAGCCCCGACATCAGCAGCGTGACGCCGAGGTTCGACAGCAGCGACAGCACGGTCACCAGGATCACGTAGGTCGCGAGCAAGGGACTGTAAGGTCCGCCGGTGAAGTAGATCGCGGCGGTCAGCAGCGCGACGTCGGAGATCGAGTTCAGCCCTTGCGTCGCGAGCACGCCGCGCCCCTTGGCGAGCGAGAGCCACGCGAGCGTGTTGGTGACCAGCTTGACCGCGATCAACCCCACGAACGCCCATCGCCACGGCGTGATATCGGCGGCGACGGCGAGCCCGGCGAGCCCAGCGAAGCCGATCGCGATCGCGAAGCCGGTCCAGATGCCGAACCACAGCCGCGGGCGATTCGCCGGCGTGGCCATCTCGGCGACCTGCTCCGACAGAAACGCGAGCGCGCGCACTACTTCTCGCCGAGCAGCTCGCGCACCTGCGAGAGCAGCGCGGCGAGATCGAACGGCTTGCTGAGGTAGCCGTCGGCGAGCGTTCCGAGCTGGACCGTGCGGCTCGACTGATCGCGATCGCTGTAGACGGCGCTCATCAGCAAGATCGGCGTCTTCCTGCCCCGGCTCTTCATCTCGCGCACCAGCTCGAAGCCGTTCTTGCGCGGCAGCTGGACGTCGACGAGGCACAGATCGGGCGCCTCGGCATCGTAGCGCTCGATGCCCTCCGGCCCCGACGCCGCGCCGACGGTGGCGTAGCCATTCGCGGCGAGAAAGTCGGACAGGATCATCTGATTGATCGGGTCGTCCTCGACGACCAAGATCTTCTTCACTCGCGCAGCGTAGCACTCAGCTGAAGCGATTGGAGGGCACCGGGCCGCCGGCCCACAGCCGGGACCGTGGGCCGGGTGCGGGCGGCCAGCCGGCAGCGACCAGCGCTTTCCAGCGATCGGGCTGATCGGCCT